>MEHH01000170.1 GCA_001940755.1 Candidatus Heimdallarchaeota archaeon AB_125 | reverse complement strand
GTATCTAGCTCATCGATTTCTAGTATTTCGGTTCTTGCATCTTGAGATAGAATTATTCCTTCAAAATGGAGCTTGATATTTATTCTATCCTGTTTAGGTTTAGTAACATAAATCTCAACTTCAACCTTCTCTTCAGTATATTCCATCATTCTTACAACAAGATTAACTATTATCCTATAGAGGTATTCATCTCCCAAAACTACTAAATCCTCCATATGTGTTACTTCTGCTTTAATCTTATTTGCAAAGAAGTTATTCAGATATCGAAGAGCATGATTCACAAAATCACTAATCTTCTGATTGGATAAGACTCTATCCTCCTGAAGAAGAAGGTTGATGTTTGCATTCTGAATCAGGTAGATTGATCTGATGGTGATATCTCTCATTTTGGATAAAAGCTGTTGTGTGGTTTCAGTAAGTGAATCTTCTTTACTAGAGATTCTTTGGAAGAAGTCAATATACCCTACTTCAGCATGAAGATTATTTAACAAATCATGTTGAAACAGTTCAAAGAGAAATTTTCTTTGAAGAGCAGAATCAATTAAATCTTTAATATCTCTACACAAAAGTACAATAAAATTCTGTTTGAGTGATTTGATAACGCTTGAAGAGATATGAAATGGAATCTCAACCTTATTCCTTGTAATTAAATTAAGTCTCTTAGACTGACTTCCTTGATCCTTTGTTTCTTTCAACAGATCTGCGAAAAGTTTTCTATCCTTTACATACTTAGTCATTTCAGTGTTTCTAATTTCCTGAAGTGTTTTACCAAGATACCTACAAGCTTGGATATTGGCATCGTGAATAATCCCTTCGGTATCAATGAGAAATATCATATCCATACTATTCTGGAAGATGATATCGAAGGTCTCTTGTATTAATGTTTCACTTTCTTCAGGATTCATAATAGATAACCCTTTTGTACAATAATGATACTAAACTACACCGGATAAAAGCGTTTCACACATACATATAAAAAAGTTGGTAATTCAGTACCAAACATCTTTTAACTTCATGAAATAGGCTGCAATATTTGTTACGAAATGTATAGCTGGGGTAACAATTATCAGAGCAACCACATAGAACCACAAATGACTTACACCCCAAACAAAAGGCAAAGCAAATAATAGTCCTGTAACCATCCAACTTCCTTGATCATATAGAGGTAAAGCTGCACCAGATTTAATATTCATCCTTCTTTTAACAAAAGATCCTAGCAAATCTGCGAAATGGTCACCTATGCTCATAAAGAATCCAATATACCACGGATACACAGGGTAAGCTGATTTTGATGGAGTAAATGAAGCTGAATACTTATCTGCTAGCACAAAAACGTCCCATTTAACAAAACACAGATACCAAACAACTACACCTGCTGCAGTACCAAATATTATACCAAAAATTATTCCTCTCCAGGTTTTATGATCCCCGAAAATTCTTCTGCCGTCCTTCCAGTTTTTGCCACCATCCACAGGAACTCCTAGGAAAGGTATGAATTTGCTAATATTTGCGAAAGAATTGCAGAAGTATATTGGTACTCCAAAAACGAGAGCATACCAAACATACAGGAAGAAAGTACTTGCATCCATACAGAGAGCAATACGACTAATGATTAAAAGATTTTTGTATTATTTCTTCGAATAATACAGCTTAGCTTAATTTTAGTAAAGAAAAATTAATATGGTATGCTGTTCTACAACTCTATATAGCACTGTAGAGGTCTATTATTTGAGCATTAAAGGACGACGCAAAATCGATTACGAGTGCAATTTGTGTAAAAAAACAAGAATTCTCTATGTTTTACCTTCTTTACATCACAGTGTGGATGAAAAAGGGTACGTTGAATATGTAGATATTCATCCTTGTGAAGATGACAGATTGAATGCTAATATTCTCTATGTGGATAAGAGCATGACTGTTAGATCACAAGTACCTGTAAGAGTAGGTGATAATATGACAGCTCAAGAAATCTCTACTTTGCAGATTCCTGTTCCTAAAAAGGTTGATTTCAAAACTGCTATAATTGAACCTGATAAAGATTTCAAATATAAAAATCTCAAATTTCTGAAGATTACTGATAGATTAAGACAAACTATTTTTCAGCTGAAAGAAAAAAGCTCAGGAAAAACACTCAAAGTAACATCTGAATTGGAATTTATTGATATAGAAATCAAACTAGCAAAGAGCATTGATTCTGACATAGCTGAAGATTGGTTAAAGCAACTCGCTTCAATCTTAGAAGCAATAGTTCTACTAGATGAAGAGATGTTATCTTTTATGGCGCTATATCTTGATCCGAAAATTTCCAAACCACCATCTGGTGAAAGCATAATTGAACTTGACATGATTCTCCATGCAAAAAGCTCTTTTCCTATAGCATCTTTGAAATCCTATGCTACTTTTAGACGACAATGGCCAAGAATTAAGAATGAAAGAAAAGGAACTGATTTTGAATCTTATGAGAAATTATTAACCTATTGTATTGGTAATCAATACAAAACTCTTCTTGATATCTACTTCAAAGCTGAATCAGCTATGAGTTTCCTAACTTATATTGATAGAATTGAAGATATGTCAATGCTGGGCTTAATAAACATAAGAAAAACTGAATTTTTTACAGTTGATGAATAAATCTCTTAGAAAGAGATAAAAGCATAGATTTTGCAAATAAGTTATGAGCCAGCTAGCTGATAGACTCTCTCTTTTTCAAGAGTCAGTTATTCGAGAAATGACTCGAAAAGCTATTGAACATGATGCTATCAATCTTTCACAAGGTATGCCGGATTATATCCCTCATAAGCAATTGGTTGAAGGGATAGGAGAATCAATCCAAGAGAATGAACATCAATATACTGTTACTTATGGCAGAGCAGATTTGAGGGAAAAGATCTCAAATAAGTATGTTTCCTTCAACAAAATTCTCTATAACTCTGAAGATGAAATTACTGTTACATGTGGAGCAAGTGAAGCAATAGCTAGCAGTATATTAGCAGTTCTTAATCCAGATGATGAAATACTTATTCTATCACCTTGGTATGAAAATTATGTTCCAATTACATATCTTGCAGGAGGAAAACCTGTTTTCGTTGACTTGAATGAAGAGAGTTTTAGACTTGATGAGGAAGCTACTAAAGAAGCAATTTCTCCAAAAACTAAAGCAATAATCATCAATACTCCTCACAATCCTTCAGGAAAAGTTTTTTCAAAAAATGAATTGAGATTATTATCTGATATATGCACAGACAACAATATACTAGCTATTACTGATGAAATCTATGAACACATTATATATGATAATCTTGAGCATGTAAGCCCTGCTAGCATAGACAACATGTTTGAGAGGACAATCACTATCTCAGGTTTCAGTAAGACGTACTCAATAACTGGTTGGAGAATAGGGTATGCATTAGCTGAAAAGAAACTAATGGAAGGAATAAGAAAAGTTCATGATTACCTGACAATTTGTGCACCTTCTCTTCTGCAATATGCAGCACTAAGAACATTCGATTTTCTGCCAAGTTATTTTCAGGAATTAAAAGAAAGATACCAAACTAATAGAGATTTTATTGTTTCCAAACTTAGGTCATTTGGTTTTAGAATCGTAGAACCAAAAGGTGCTTATTATTTGCTAGCAGATGTTTCTCCTTTTGACATGAATGATAAGGACTTTGCAGATTTTCTAGTTAAAGATAAAGGAGTTGCAACTGTTCCTGGTTCAAGCTTTTATGAGAAGACAAACGAAATTTCCAAAGGTTCAAAGTACATAAGATTCTCTTTTTCGCATAAACTAGAAACTTTACAAGAGGCTATGTTGAGAATTGAGAGAAGATTAAAAGAAAAATAGAAAAGAAGAAATTACTTCTTTCTTCTTCGAACTAATGGTAAAATAACTATTGCAGAGAATATCAAATAAAACCAGTTAAAGCCAGGTAATGTCCAAGAATTATTGGTTGGAGGATAGTTTGGATTAACTGAACCATCTATCAGAAGGGAGGAGTTAACAGGATAAAATACCATTTCAAAGTCGACAAAATCTGGTATACCTACATTTAAGGTACGAACAATCCCTGAGATGACATTAATTTCAAAAGACATAGACCAAGAATCTGCTTCTCCTTCTGTAAATTCGAATGAGAGTGTCATATAATCCCCTGCTGTTGTAGCTGTTGTAGAATCAATTCCTGGATCCATGAAGTCTCGGAAATTGTGAAGAGCTTCCATATTCACTATAGTTCCATTATAAAGTGTACAGCTTAGAGGATTTAACATTGTTACCCAGATTACTAACTGAGCTCTAGTTATGTTCTCCCATCGAACTGGTTCCTCTTCAAAAAATACATTAAAGAAACTATCTGCAGTCCCCCCTTCTCCACCATAATATTTGAGTGGATCATCGGGTATTTCACCATATTCAAATTTGAAGAAATCACCTACTCCTATAGTTTTATTATTCACTTCCATAACTCCTGAGCTAGCTGGTGCATAAACTATTTCGGTAAATTCCCAAGAGAGAACAGTACCATCACCAATGCTTGGATGGAAATTGAGTGTATTAGTAATGTCTGTTCCTTCATCATCTATTGATGATTCCCAGATATCTAGTTGACCATACATCTCACCAAAGTCATCTTCAATAAAGAAATCAGCGACAATTCCAGTTTGATTATTCACAGTTATTATGAATGAGTCTATGTAATCATTATAGATACTAACTTGAACATAGTTGCCACCTGTAATTACATAATCAATAGCTGTAATGTTTGGATCCAAAGCTGCTCTGTGCTCAAGAAATTGTGTAATATTTAGTGTTTCTCCTGAAGCTGCTGGAAAGAAAAGGTTTGGGAGTATCATATATTGCAGAGCTAAACTTGGTTCTGTATCACTATTAACATCATAAAGTGAAACTTCTGTGTAATCAACAAATAGCTTAAAAAAGTTTGGCGGAAGACCAGACGAATAGACATCATCATAGAGTGTAGGTAGGGTGTCATTTATCTCAAAAGCTATTACACTACCTAGATAGATATCTTCTCCTGCAAGAGTTGGTGGATCATTTTGATCAAAGAGACTTTGATCTATTATTCTCCAAGCAATAATTCCATCATCCAAACTTGAGTGCCATTGGATGACATCTGCTAATGCTTGTGTCTGTAATGGGATTAGGGATCCCATTAGAATCATTGTTATTATTATAGAATAAGTTGTTTTTCTTTTCATAGTTTTGAACCCCTCTAATTCACTGAAAAAATCCTTTTTTCAGCTAATAAATCTGTTGCTCATTGCAAGCTTAAGCAGAACAATGTATGTTGAGAGAAAAGAGTCAAAAGAAAGAATTACTGATTCATGTAGACGAAATACTTATCTGTGTTTCTTTAAACGAAATCTCATGAATACTAAAGAAGAAGTTTCTGTAGAGATAATTAAAGGAAAAGTTACTCGCATTCATCTACTAGTGTTTCTAGTTAATCTTGTTATCCCTATCTTTCTTGATCAATTTGTAATTGTAAGAGATGTGATGTATATCAGTCCAATCTTGATTGCATTTAATCCAGATCTTTTCGATGTAAATCCAGCATTTAATTATTCCATCTCAATGATAATTTCAATAGTAATGGTAGCTGTATACATTATTGTAGCATTGGTTATCTCATTGGTTAAATCATTCGAATTCAGTTATTTGAATGTCACAGCTTTGATTTCAGCTTTAGTATATCTTCTTTACTTTGTAGTCTTCCTGTATCCCCCTTTAGGTGGTTGGCATCTATATTTGCTGTTTATTGCTTACATAGGGAGATACTTCATTGTAATTGGAGGTATCTTATACTTAATTCTCTTAATGTGGCAAACAAAACGAGAAGTAGAAGAATATTATGAGTAAATGAGATGTTTCATTTTACATATTTTTTTTCAAAATCTTCTATTATTTCTATAGTAGTTTCAGAATATACTGATAGATTCTCTCTTTCTGAAACAACTGATTTGTTATATAGTTTAAAGAATTTGAAAGGGTTTCCAACTATTCTTATTAGATCATCGAAATGTGCGTTTTTTATGATAATTTTTGTCATATAATATCCTAGAGGATGACCTGCTAATGGTACGATTTTTTTTACTT
>MEHH01000169.1 GCA_001940755.1 Candidatus Heimdallarchaeota archaeon AB_125 | reverse complement strand
TTCATTCAGAGAATCACATCAAGAGGAAATTACTAATCTATCTCAAATGCTGAAGAAAAGAGGTAAAGAACTATGGATTCAAACTTCACTTGCAGATGATTTACGATTTCAACAAGTTGGTGATAATGTTTCATTTGTTGTTAATCAGAACATCAATTTCTCTAGACATTGTTTAGGTTCCTGTAGATTTTGCTCATACAGCTTGAAGGGAGAAATAGATGATAAGAGCAAAGCTAGAATGTCTCTTGATGATATCAAAATAGAAGGCGAAAAAGCTGTTGCTAGAGGTTGTACAGAGATATGTATTCAGGGTGGATTAGATCCTGAATTGGATTATGATTTCTATATTGGATTATTGAAAACTATTAAATCAGTATCATCTGATCTTCACATTCATGGTTTTTCTCCTTCTGAAATCGCATATCTATCTCAAATTTCTGAAGAAAATGTTGAAGATGTGTTCAGAGATTTAGTTAGTCATGGTCTTGACTCTTTTCCAGGAACTGCTGCAGAGATTCTTGTTGACGATGTAAGAAGAATTATTTGCCCTGATAAAATCTCATCTGAGCAGTGGGTGAATATTGTATTGGTTGGACATTCAGTTGGGTTAAAATCAACTTCAACAATGATGTATGGGCACATAGAATCAATAACTGATGAAGCAGAACATTTGACAATTTTGAAGCACATGCAATCAATTTCTGGAGGATTCACAGAATTTGTCCCTTTACCATTCATCCATGAAAATACTATTCTCTATAAATATCTAGGGGCTAGACCAGGTAGTACTGGGATGCATGACTTAGCATTATTCAGTACAGCTAGACTATTTTTGGGTGATTTGATTCCAAATATTCAAGTCTCGTGGGTGAAGTTGGGGCCAAAATTTTCACAAGTTATACTAGGTTCAGGTGTGAATGATTTAGGTGGAACTATATTTAATGAGAAAATTACTAAAAGTGCTGGTGGGATTTTTGGAGAAGAAAAAAGCATTGAAGAATTTGTGGAACTTATACGAGATGCCAATAGAACGCCTGTTCAACGAGATACATTATACAACATTATTAAAAGTCATTAATAGTCAGCCAAGTTTTAAATTACAGATTGACCAGTTAACTTATAGGTTATATGAATTCTAAGAAACAATCTTCTCCTGAAATCTGGAAAGCTCTCTCCAATCAAATAAGAAGAGATTTGTTGAGTTTCATTGGAGAAAGGAAAATTGTTACTTTCACGGAGATTCAAGATCGTTTTCATATGAAAGTGGGGACTCTTTATCATCACTTAGATACATTAGGAAGTTTAATTGCACAAGATTCCACAAAAAGATATTTCTTAACAGAAAAGGGAAAACGTTCTTATGCACTTATCGAGGATGAGCTGGATGTTTCAGCCCCAAGTCATATAGCTTATGGCAAATTTGCTTTTTTGCATGTTATTTTTCTACGTCCAATTTTCCGATTTATCAAGAATGATTCTATAAGGTCTCTTGGTTTTACTCTTCTGCTCTTCATAGGTTTACTGGTTACAACTTATTTTATATCAGCTGTTCCAATATTTTTATTCCCCTCATTTATTGAACCAAGTTTTGTCTCACCCTTTGTTTTTATGATATCTACAGCTATAACATATTTAATCTGTGAATTTCTACTTTCCATTTTATTCCGGAAAACTACAGATAAACTAGCACTATTTCAGGGGGTAATAATTATACAAACTCCATTGGTTTTATTGACAGTGATTCAATCATTGGTATTTGATTTTACGTTTCCTACATCTCTTTTTGATCTAGATGTTTGGTTTATCATCTTGATCTTCATAGTACAGTTGATTTTTGTTGCTTTGCTCTTGGAATCAATAGTTGTAATTAAAGAAATAAGATTTGAAAAAGCAGGAGTAACCGCTCTATTTGTGGTTTTTATTATTAACGCCTTATCATTCATTATTATGAACTTACTGGAGGTATCTATATGACAAAGTTCGAGAAAATTAGAACTGAACACTTTAAACTTTATAGAAATAAATGCTTATCAAGATATGTGTACATAAAAAATACTGAGGGGAATGTCTTATGAGCGCCAAAAACCTCCAACATATTAAGAATAGAATAGCCCCACCATTTCATAAAATTCTTATGGTGCTCATTCTCTTCCTCTCTTCCATAGTATCAACTCCTATCCTTGTTGGTGGTTCTTACTCTAACACTTCGTCTATCAATGCTCCTCTTTCAACGGTAGATGAACAACTATTTCTATTTCAAGAAAAAATGAACGTAATTGTGGGGAAGGCTGATTCTGTTATAGCTTCTTTGGAGCTGAACGGAGGTTTAGTTAGAACTCCCATAGATCTTTCAAGATCTGAACTTTCGTATGTAAGTCAGATTGATTGCGTTGTCTTAAATCAGTCTGCTTTTTCTACTATCTGGACTAACCCATTGTGGAAATATCCTGATGGTTTAGTTATTAAAGTTACTTTGAGAACACAGGATTCTGAGCGAGTCAGGCAGATTTATCAATTTCTTAATAATGTTGTTTTACAATTTTACAATGTGAGTATGGGAATTTTCAATATTCATAATCCTAATCCTATTGAGACTATTTTATATCTAGTTTCACCAATTACATATTCCCAAGCACTCATAATTTTTGATGCTATATTCAAAGCTGATTATGAAGAAGAAAATGGTAATTCTGTTGGGATAATTGAAAGTATGATTACAAATTCTCCAACAATCTATGCATTTGGATTTTCGATGGTTAAAAGATTTGGAATAATTACGAAAATAATCAGAAGTGCAGTTGTTGCTCAAGAAAACAAAATCCAAGTAATAGGAAATCAGAGACTTTTTAACTTAAGTCTTGCACTAAATTCTCCACTAATCCCGAATGCAAATGCACTAGTATCAAAGTTTTCCTTCATGCTACCTTTTATGGCAAATGTCACAAGAGTATCTCCTAAGCCAGACAATATAGGTGGTTCTTTTACTGGATCTTTTGAATGGGTTCTAAAACATTCAACTACATCAATATATGATTCATTTGATGCCGAAGTAGTCTATCTACCTTTTTCTTCTGAAGATTTTTTCTTTCCGCGAGTATCTGTATCAGCTTCATATTCTGACTTCTTACTTGAAAACAATGGAATTTTGAATATGACTTATGATGTCAAGAATACTGGAACTGATGAAGCTTATAATACATCGATATTCTTCCCAATTCCAGAAGAAGTACAGTTGTTTATTAATGAAGGATTGGAAATTCCTGTTCTAAGAGATGATTTACTAGTGGACGAAGTTTTCAATTCTGCGATAACTCTAGATATTCACTACTTTTCATATGTCTTCGAAATACTCATACTTGATATTCAAGGATGGTATGAAAATGTCACTACATTATCTCTCGAAAGATGGTTAGATAACTCAACTTTAGAGATAAACGAATATGTAAGTATTGAAACTACAAACGGAATTTCTGAGGATTTATACAACGCTGTAATAGGAAGAATAATGCCAATATTAGATGCGAATAATATTCTAAATATTACAATGTATTATTCAACCTTTGAACCAATTATCACTGAACAACTTCAGTTTGCGGTTGAAGATGCATACAATATTGTGTTTAACGAATTCTATGAGAATAAAACAATCTTCCAGTTTAGCTCACCAGATTTCCATAATGAAGCAAACATCTTTGGAGGATATATTGAATGTACAATACCTGAACTTGAAGTAAACGAAACTAAGGAAGTTTATTGGTCTATTACTGATATTCCAACTTCAGCCGACAAATTTGGTGCTTTTACAATATTGCCTGCAAACGGTGTAGAAGATCATGCAATATTCCGAACAACAGAAAGTGATTATAAGACATTAATGCTCTCAATTTTTATTGGTTTAAACAGCGCAGGGAGATTCTTAAGTGTATATGAAACGATAACAGATTCATTTATTTCAATTGGGTGTCGATACCAGTATTTTGATTCTAAAGGTAGAGATTATTATGGTCTGACCAATGGTTTGAATCTGCAGCTAGGTGATGATGAAGCAGTTCTTGAAAGTATTTTGAACACCAACAGAACTACATATAGGGTAGGGGAGAGCATTCAATTTACACTTGATATCAACAATCTTGGAACAATAGGAGCTTATGATATCCATATAGATATTGTAAACTTGAAACTGAATTATTTGTGGTTACCAACTGATCTTCTATTAGTGAAATCATTTGATATAGATACAATTGCTGCAAATGAAAGTGTAAATCAAGAATTTTCAATTGAAGCAAACAGCTACATAGGATTGAATACTTATGTGGCTATAATCAGTTTCATATCAGATTATAATCAACCAGCTGAGGAAATTTATATCCCCTGGACAGATACAGCTGTTCCATGGACACATAGTGGAGAAACTACAAACATAATAACTTCAACATTAACCTTTGGAATATTATTCCCACCTATTTCTTTGGAAAATGCTTTTAGACCTAGTTTTCCTGTTCCTGAGATTGAAGTACTCTCAGATTATACTTTATCTGAAAGCAACAGATCTATGTATGTTAAATATGAAATCGAAAATAAAGGTCTTTCAGCTTCAGATGTAGAAATAATGCAAATATTTGGAATGGATTATGCAACTTTTGATGATATAAATTGTACTTTAGTCTTAGAGACTGGAGATGAACAAACTCTTACTCCAACAATAATAGAAAAAGAAGATTTTTACAACATAAATTATGCCAGTACTACTCTTCAACCTGGAGACAAGATAATTGTCGAAATTAATCTCTCAAATCTTGCTGAAGATTTCATCGTTCCCCCAATATTAGTCAATTATAGTTCAATTTATGAGATCCATTCAACTGATTTTCAATCTTCAGAAGAGGAATATGGATTTGAGACAATAGATTCAATGGATCTTTCGATTAGGAGTTCTCCAGCCAATGTAAGTGAAAGTGAACAAACTGAGTTTCTATGGTTTTCATTCTCCTCTGTTATAAAGATAAACTTACCATTTTCAGGAAAATATGATGAAATTCTTTTCTCATCACTACCTTGGATTTACACGGTTATAAGCACAGGAGTATTATCTGGTGTTATTGCTATTGTTATTATTGTTTCACGGATGAGAAAGTAGATATTTTCTTAATCAAATAATTTAAAGTGAGATAGGGATTTATCTCATATCAAAATCTTCAGTAGTGAAGCTTTTCAGAAAAGCCATAATCTCTTCTTGCATATCTGAACTCTTCTTGAAACTCATTGTTTGAGCGTAGAACATAGCGAAAAGATCTCCTAATAAACACTGTGTGCATAAATCTGTTGTAAGTTCTTCTGTTGGATATCTGCAGGGAAAGTTTACTGGTTGTACTTTTCCTTCTGGATTTCTTCCACTAATTCCTTGCTTCCATTTACATACTCTAGGCGAGGTCATTTTTCTTACCTTGAGCCCGTAAAAAGATAACTTATTTTAAATCTATCCATTATTATCCTTAAAGAGAATCCATAACAAGACGAACTCTGCAGCTTTATTAATCATAAACGTGATAACATCTACAAGAGGTAAATCAATGGAGTGCCCTGACTGCAAAAAAGATTTGAAATTAAAAAAACAAGCAAGTTCATTTCTATTTCAATGTAATTTTTGTGGTCTAAAAGAAACTATTTTTGTTACAGATAAAACTGAAGCTTACACTCAATTAGTAAATTCCAAACAATCACGACATGACCTAGCTAAACAATTAAGGAAGAAAAAAGAAGAAACTCCTTACCCCGTTCCAAGAAAAACAATTGAGGAAAAGAAGAAACTAATTGAAGAGGGTGGGTATAGTAACGAAGCCATTCCATCAGCAATTAAAAACATAATTAAAATTGGAAGCGAACCCAAAAGGCTCATCGCCATCATCTCATTCCATTTATACGCGTGTTGACCCATAAGCAGGTGTATACCGATAGGAACGGTACGCATTTCTGTTGATTTTGTTAGGGTTAAAGCGAATAAAAACTCATTCCAAGCAAGAAGGAAAGTATATACCCCCGTTGCTATAATACCGGGAACCGAAAGAGGAACTAAAACTCTCCATAGTGCATAAAAAGTGGATCCTCCATCGACCATCACTGCTTCATCCAATTCTT
>MEHH01000168.1 GCA_001940755.1 Candidatus Heimdallarchaeota archaeon AB_125 | reverse complement strand
TTTGAGCTGTTTACAGCAATGTAACTGTTCCGGAAGACTGGTACTGTAACTTTACAGTTATACACCCTTGCCTACCCATAGCGACGCCAGTTTGGGGCGAGTCCTGAAAGGATTTTTCACAAAAACTGATAAGTTTTTGGGGAGAGAATAACTCATTTTGAATGGGTGTTGCATACAAATCTACATCTACTTAAATGTCTTGGCTACTATACTTCTACTTCCTCCTTCTTTCCTTTTTTTTATTCACATTTTCTATTTAGCATAATTAATGCAAACGCAATAGAAAATGTGTTCTTACTAGATTGTAAGTTAACAAATATCTAATTCAAAATGGGGGCTTATAACACTCCAGCTAATGTGAAATATTCTGTAGCTGCAATTGCATATGTCAATGAAATGAAACAGCAAGAAGTTGCTGAGCAAGTTTTAGAAAATGCAAGAAGATTCTTTGGTATAAATTGAATCTTCATCTTTGATACACAAGATTTTTATGAAAGACATTTCGTTAATAAAACTGAAAATGTCAAAGAAGAAACCAGAACATACAGTTAGAAAAATGTCTGTTGCAAGAAGAATCTTAGCAGATTTTAACGATGTTGCAGCTAAATTCCCAAGAGTGCAAGGAGTAGTAGAGATAGATATAACTGAAGGAAGGAAGAAAATCAAAGAATATAAAGAAAAGAATAACTACAGTATTTCACTTACTTCTTGGATAGCAAAATGTGTTAGTAAAGCAGTTAAAGAAAATCCCAAACTCAATTCTTTCAGAAAAAGAGGGAAGAAAATTATTGTTTTTGAAAATGTTGATATCAGCATTATGGTTGAGGTTACTACTAAAGATGGAAAATATGTTCCCTTTAATCATGTGATTCGAAAGGTTGAAACTAAAAGTGTGAAAGAAATAACTGATGAAATCCGTTCTGTTCAGAACAAAAAGATTGAAGAAAAAGAGCAAATAACAGGAGATTCTGGAAGTTTCTCAGGTCTTATAATGCTTATACCAAGAAAAGTTAGACAATTCTTCATTAAGAGAAAGCTCAAGAATCCTTTCTTTGTTCAAAAGCTGATTGGAACAGTTGGAATAACTTCTCTAGGAATGTTTGCTAAAAATATCTTTGGTTGGGCTGTACCATTTTCAGACCGAACCTGTAATGTTGCACTTGGTGGATTGCAGAGAGTAGGATGGGAAATCGATGGAAAATTACAAGCTAGAGATGTCATCTGTGTACTTTTTATGATTGATCATAATCTTGTTGATGGGGCTCCAATTGCTCGATTCATCTCGAGAGTAGCAGAGCTAATGGGACAAGCTTATGGTCTAGAGGATATAACAAAAAAGGAGTAAAAAGAGAGAAACTATCTCTTTCTTCGATTTATTATTAATGCTGTACTAAGCAAGAATACTCCAGCTAAAACTGGTCCAATAGTTAAACCTGAGACACCGGAAGCTTCTTCGAGAATATAGTGGTAATAGCCAGTATAGTTATTCCCAAGTTTAATCATACAGGTTGTATTAACTAAATCTTGTTCAAGAGTGACCTCAACAGTTAGAAGTGATTCACTATTGCCATCTAATTCAAAAGCATCTGCTACCCAGAAGTCATCTTGATGGACATCTATTTCATCCATCGTTCTTATTCTAGGGCTTAAATTGGTTAATTCAAACGAAAGCTCAACTTCACTTCCAGCAGTGCTTCGTCCTCTAAGAACTTCAGCAAAGATATCAAGTCGGGGAGTATTATCAAGCAGGTAATCAAAACCAGGACGAACATCATTCCAAATATCATTAATGTACTGTGGATAGGGATTGAAGTAATCATAGATGGATTTGAATTCAAGAATCAAATGGGTGGAGTTATCTTCTATAGGTGTATAGGCTGCAGGAACAACAGAGGAGAGGTTATTATAAAGCTCAAAAGTAATAGGAACTAAACAATCTTGCTCAAAATACATCCAAGTATCCCAACCTCCTGCCAAGATTTGTGACTCAGCCACTGGATAATTCTCTTGTCCATAACCTGTGTAAACTTCAGTGTATGAAGGCGGAAGAATCTTAGTATAATCTTGGACAATATTCCAGTATAAAGCTGGTTCAGTCCACCCATCAACTTTATCTGGGAAGAAAGTAGCGTTTATCCCAGAGTGAAGAGAGTAAGCCATTCCAAAACTATGGTTTAAGGCAAAATCACGAAATGCCTGTGTTTCTAGTTCAGAGAATGGTGCATGTCCAGGATAAACTTGTGACATTGTATCTGGACTCCAACCTTCACCTTGGCGCCAATAAGAATCATAATTTCGATTAAGGTCTGTGTAACCTATATCATCCTCATTTACTAAACCATCTAGATCGTTGTCAATACCTTCATAATAGGTGTAGAGAAAAACTGGATTCAGTGGATTAGTGTTGGCATAAACATCAAACGCAGAAACTATTCCATCACCACTGGTATCTTCAGCTCGATCTTCTTCAAAAAAACCATCTCCATCATCATCCCACGGTCGAAGATTTTTACGCAACCAATGATTACCCTCATTAATTACAAGATCTAAGGAATCGTAATTTAGAGCAGGGATAACATAGATTTCCTGATAATCAATGAACTCTGTTATAGTAGAATTTTCTTGATAGTTATTTAGTAAATAATGGATGAAACGTAAAGCAATTTCTATACTTATTTGTTCGCGACCATGATGCTGAGCAACAACAAGTGCTTTAGCTTTCTGATAAGTTCGCTGTTCGTTAGTTATTCGTAAGGAGATGATGTCTTTACCTAGAAAAGTTTGACCTATAACCTCTAGATCAACTAGCTCTGGAACAGAGTCATGAATGTATTCAATTTCTTCATAGACTTCTGAAGAATTATGAAAATGATTGTCATAGAGTAAAGCTAAATCATCCCAAGTTCTAGTTAGAGATGAATATGTTACTGGAGATATCGCAGCTTTACCTCCTGCCAAACTTATTTGAGGTAATAAACCAAGGAGAATTATGAAAAAAACAACTGATGAGATAAATTTCAATTTGCTTTTCTTAAAAACCATAGATATATTTTACTTTGAACACTTATAAATCTAGAACAAGCAATCTGTTTCCTGTATTCTTGATAAATCTATGAAAAGAATCTTTCGAAAGTTCTAAAGTCTTGGTGTTTATATTTGGATGGAAAGTCACTTTATTTGCTTCCCAGACTATTTCTTCTAATACAATAACTACTTTGTTTGTTTTATCATTAACTAAGCCTAAAGGTGATACTGCACCTTTTGTTAATCCAAGATATTTCTCCAAGTCTTCTTCATTTGCAAATGTTAAATGAGCACTTTTTAGTTTTGATCTTAACGATTTGATGTCCAAACGCTGGTCAGCTGGAATCGTAACCAGATAGAAATTTTCAGTGTCTTTTTCTTTCAAAAAGAGATTCTTACAATGCAAACCAGGAATATGACTGCAATGGATTTTTGCTTCAGCAGCAGTAAATACAGCAGGATGAGTATGAATTTTATATTCAACTCCATTTTCTTCTAGCCAAGCTGCTAATGCTGGTTCCACTAAATCACTCTCAAGTAAGTTTCATACCTGCGAATCTATCCCTCTTCTTCTTGCAGTTGCTACAAACATCTTCATCTGGTTCCATTCTAGCTTCACAGTATTCGCAATAGATAGCTTCTTTGGAAGCAGTAGCTTTTGCAGGATCATAGGCTTTATACTCTGGAGCATCTTCATCAGAAGGTCTATGTTTGCCTGATGGAATAAAATCAGCTCTTTCATTCTTCAGCATTATGATAAAAGTAGCCCAAATTAAAATTATTATCAATCCAAATAACACTGCAAATGGAATTATTAACCAATCAGGCTGGCCAAAATTTAAAATTGCAATTACAACAATTGCCCCTGCAAGCAATAAGGATACTATAATTCGAATGAAGATTGTTTTCTTTGCTCGAGTTACCATTAATTAAACAAGCTCTAAGATATTACTTAAATCTTGTTTTAACTGAAAAGGGGATTGACAAAATATCCATTTCACATGAATATTTTTAAACTCTAGTAACTCCTATATTTTGTGTCATCCGGTGAGATTTTTAGAAGAGAAGAATTAACTGAAAAGATTCAAGAAATTTTTGGAACTCCAGAGTTTGGTTTAGAACATATTAATGGGGATATGTACATTTTTAACAACTCCTACTTGGTGAAGAACGTTCTTTTAACACAGGAGATTGACATTTATCTTCCTAAGGAGGAAGTATTTCTCACTAAGGAATTTAATGAGAAAACATACCTGAGAGAAAAAATTGTTTTCGAACAATATGTAGAAGTTTATACAAACAAAGATGAGAATTTTTCTACAATGACTAGCGGATCTAAAAAGGTAGAAGACATTGATGTTGCATTCAAAAATCTAGAGAAATTTGGAAGAAAAATTTATGAGATGTTAGACGTTATTGCAGAATATTATAGCGGAGATGTTGAGTATTCTTATCAAGATTGTAGATACAAAGGTTTAGAGAAGAAAGAATATGAGAGTGTCTCTGAACATGGATATTTTGTTCAAGGTTCCTCGATTACAAGTAAAGAACTTTCAAGTGGAAATTTAAAGGAATTACAACTTGTTAATCAAGACATTCAAAAGTATGCAGAAAGCAAAATGGATGAATAAAAATATAGGAAAAGAAGAGAAAAAACTATTTTGCTTTTTTTCTCTTTGCAAGTTTCTTCTTCATTAAGTCCACTTTGAAAGGTTTTCCGTGAGAAATGTATATGTTTTTTGCTCCTTCTTCAATAATTCTTTCCCAGCTCTTCCAAATACTCTCTTCATCATAATAAATTGCAGGAAATCCACGACGTAATCTCAGTGGAGGACCATGAAGATTACATCCAACAATAGCATCACCATCTTCAGTTATAACTGAAATAGTACCTGGAGTATGTCCAGGAGTATGAATTACCTTAGCTTTAATACCAAAATCTTCGAGTGAATAGTTATCTATAATTACAATATCTGGTTCAACTGGATCAGTTCTAGCCCAAGATTTTGGCATAGTTGGTATAAGTAATTTTGTTAGGAAAGTATGTGGTCTAACCTCTGCAGAAATTCCTTTAGCAACAAACTCTTTTTCATTTTCATGAACAAGAACTTGCGCTTTTGTTAGCTCCTTAGTCTCTTTTAATGCACCTGTATGATCAAAATGTGCATGGTTTATTATTATCAACTTGATCTCTTCAGGTAGAATTTGATTTTTCTCTAAGAGTTTTAGATATTTTTTCATGTTATGCTTATAACCAGTATCAAATTGAACATAGCCAGAATCTGATTTTAGTAAATAGACATTTGTAAATCCTAAATTCAGGTGTATAACATCAGACATAAAGAAAAATTTACATCTCTACTTAATAGTTTATCTCTTAAATTTGAGTAGTAATTCAGAATCAAAAATGAGAAATAATGTTTCGAAAATTAAAAACCTCTTAAAAAGCTACAAGGAGAAGTTCTTGTAAAATTCCATTAAAGAAAAAAAACCTACAAGCTAACTAACTCAATCTAACTTTTTTTCTAAAATGCAATATGATCACAATAGCAATTACTGCTGAAAGTAATATAATAGGATCATACTGTAGTTCATCAGAATTCAAGATATTTTGAGTTGTTATTGTTGTATTATAAATTATACTTGTAGTGTAATCAGAAATCCATAGGTTTCCATTAGAATCAAATGCTATTCCCCTAGGTTCAAAACCTTCCAAACAATAGATAGCTTTGGTTATACCTGAAAAATTATCCAGTCTGTAAATGGATCTCTTACTTCTATCACAAACCCAAATATCTTTCTTATCAAAAGTAATATCATAGGAGTGACTTCTTCATTATATAAAGAATTTACCGTTTTCCCGTTGTTCTGGTTAATTTTGTAAATCCTTTGTGTGTCTTTATTTGAGATCCAAATAGAATTACCATCAAACGCTATTCCACCTCTGCATTGAATATCGAGAACAACAGAATCTAGCAGATTTAGGTTAGAGTCTAATTTATAGAGAAAAGTTGAACCAACACCTATTGCCCAGAAGTTTTCTCCATCAAAAGCAATACCTATAGGATTCCCAGAAGGAACAGTCCATATATCCAGTAAACAACCTGTTTGTGGATTAAATTGACATATAC
>MEHH01000167.1 GCA_001940755.1 Candidatus Heimdallarchaeota archaeon AB_125 | reverse complement strand
CTTCTTTCTAGTTTAATTTTTTCAACACTTCAATATACTCAAGCAACATATTTTGGGAATCCTCAAGATCAGATAACAGCGCCATTGATAATTCATGAACCAATTGAAATTCGCAACAATAATAATTTCAGTGATTATTCGTTACCTGGAGCAGGAACTACAGGTGATCCATACAGAATAGAGAATTATAATATTACCACTCTTAATACAGTAGGGATACTTGTTATTGACACAACAGATTATTTTATCATTCAAAATTGTTATATCGATGCATCGTTTACAGCTATAGGCATAAATAACGTAACCTCTGGAACTGGTGAAATTTCAGATGTCACATGTAAGGAAAACGATTTCTGGGCAGTTGTAATCATAGAATCATCTCGAATCTATATTCATAATTGTATAATCGAAGACAATATTGACGATTTTGGTTTAGGGATATATTTAGTTGAATCAACTGAAATCACAGTATACAACAACACATGTAATAACAATAATTATGGTTTAGTTGCGGAGAATACCAACTCAAGCGTTATAAGCTATAATACTTTCTCAGGTAACGTAGAATATGGAGTACATTTGTCCGTAGATCCTAATGAAAATATTGTACATCACAACAAATTCATTAATAATAAAGGAGGAGCAGTCATGCAAGCAAGGGATGATGGGATCAATAATATCTGGTATGATGAAGCTTCTAAAGAAGGCAACTACTGGGATAATTGGAATGATCCCGATTCTGTTGTACCAATAGGTGGAACTGCTGGAAGTGAAGACATCTATCCTTTGGATGAAAATCTTACTCGTGAGATAAACCTATTTTTTGTCCCTGTTGTAATCGCTCTAGTTATTGTTGTTTTTAGGAAACGTATTAAGCGTTCTAACTAAATCCCTTTCTTCTTTTCTTTTTTCATTTTACTATTCAAAGTTTCCAAAGTTCACAAAATTGTTAAATGATTAAGTGATTTTAATTTGTGAAAGTCTTAATTACTGGAGCTTTTGGAAATCTAGGGATGAGTACAATAAGAGCCTTAGTCAATACAAATCATCAAATTACTTGTTTTGATCTACCAACTAAAAGAAATAAGAAAATCTTTAGAGAACTTTCCAAAAAGTATAAGATCTCTGTTATTTGGGGAAATGTGCTAGATAAAACAAGTATTTTTCTAGCAATAAAAAATCAAGACTGTATAATACATTTAGTTGCAATAACTCCGCCATTAACCGAAAAACTACCAGATTATGCTCATAAGATTAATGTTCAAGGAACAAAAAATCTAATTGAAGTTCTAAAAAAGCAGAATGTTTCTCCTCGAATCATCTATGTTAGTTCAGTAACTGTATATGGACCACGTCATCCGAATTCTTCAGTTTTAACCGTAAACACACCTGTAAATCCATCAGATGTTTATTCAAAAACTAAGATTGAAGTTGAGGATATTCTAGAAAATTGTGGTTTGCCTTGGGTAATCTTGAGATTAACAGCTGTTCCAGATTTGAAACTGAAAGGGAACATCAAATTAGAGGCAATTTATTCTATTCCAATTAAACAAAAAATCGAATTTCTCCACACTTATGATGCAGGTACTGCAATAGCAAATTCTGTAGATACTACTCTAGTTAACAAAATCTTCCTTATAGGTGGAGGGAAAAGTAATCAGTTCACTAATAGAGAATTTCTTGGCAGATACTTCAAGAAACTAGGATTAGGAAAACTACCATTGGGTATTTTCAAAGTACCTAGCTCAGAAAATGACTGGTATTATACACATTGGATGGATACGAAAGAATCCCAGAGTATATTAGATTATCAAAATCATAGTTACGAAGATTTCTTAGAAGAATTTAGCAAGAATTTTGGCTTTCTGAGGTACTTCATGATTGTTTTGAGACCTTTAATAAAACTAATTATTAAGAAAAAATCTCCTTATAGAAATTAATTCTTAAAATTACAGATTTAGATATTTTGATCAAAGTAAATGAAATCTCAAACAATTGCTTATGACTTCTTCAACAAATATCTTAGGTAAATCTTAGACCCATCATTGAATTTATCATATCTTTTTGTTCCCTTAAGACTGGAAAATTCCTTGCTTAGTTTCTTCATATATTGTGGAGCTCTGCTGTTTATGAGATTGTTTCTTCTTTCATAATCTAAATCTGTAGCTTTTAATATATTTTTCACAATATTTTCTTCATCTAATATTTTAAGACCTGCTTCTTCAAATTGAACTCTTAATAACTCCTTTTCTTCAATTGATCTCGCATCTGCAAAAAGAAGGTGGCCACTTGGACGTAGAACTCGGTATACTTCTGACAAGAATTTTTCCATATTTTTGTAGCTACCAGAGGATTCTATATTTACTACAGCATCGAATGATGAGTCATCGAATGGGAGATTCTCTGCATCACCCCATGTAAAAGAAAGACCTGGCAGTTTGTAGTTCTTATTACAAAAGCGAATTACTTTTTTCGAAAGATCTAGACCAACATACGAACTTGGTTCATAATAACGTGTTATAAAAGATGCACCACCCCCACGACCGCTTCCAACCTCTAAAACATCCTTTCCTTTAAGATTGACAACTGTTGTTGTATGATTATAAAGTTGAAGACCGTAGCGTTCCAATTCATCTCTTTCATCTAATTCGATATATTCATAATCAGGATCTAAGCTTACATATCCATAGTTCAAGAACTTTAAATCAGAAAAACCATATCTTGACAACATTACTCGATGCATAAATCTCCACAGGATAGTTCTTATCCATTTAGGAAAAGTACGAAAATCTGCAACAATTTTCTTCATATCCAAAACATTCCTTTTATTTTGTAAAAGTGATTTATTCCTTCATTTAAGTTGAAACTAAAGCTTTGTTTTAAAGATTGTCTGTAAAATTATAGTTTTGATTAGTAACAAAATAAATATGTCAAAATTCTCATTTTAGAAAGTAATTATCAGATAAACTAATATTCTAGAAATTCTAGAATAATAGGATGGCAGAAATTTCAAATAATTCTGTTTTTCTAGAGGGGATTAAGAACTGGTTTTTAGAAAATCATATAGATGCAACTGTAAAAGCTGTTTTACTAATAGGTTCATGGGCTGAAAACAGAGCTAAAGAACTAAGTGATGTTGATATTTTAGTAATAAAAGAAGATCAAACTCCTTTCATACAGAACGTGAAAATACCTTATGAAGATCGCATACTTGATGTGTGGTATCATAATGAGGGTTATATGAAAAGTACTGTTAATAAGATAATAGAAAACTTGGGAAACATTTACCAAATTTCACTCTATTTATCTTTTACAAAATCATGCAAGTTATGGTATGAAAAAGATGATTTCTTCCAAAATCATTTTAGAATCTGCAAGGATTGGGAATGGAAACCAGAGCATAGAATTTTCATCAAAATGATGGGAGAACCTCCAGTTTCAAATTGGGCAATGAAAGCTTATGAAGAAAATATTGAACTTCTTAGTCTTTATGAAAATAGATTTGATAATGGTCTGGCTGTTACTCATAGATTAAAAGACTATGTAGAGATGTATAAAGAAACAGAAGAGGAAAAAGTAATAGATTTGTACAAGAAAATCATTTCTCTTTATAGTCATATTAAAACAGAGAGAGAATGGACGGAAGTAACTGATTCAAGAAAAGCTATTCAAGAGAAAAATTGGTCTCTAGCTTTAGTATCACTAAAAGATGTTCTCTACTACCTATTGAAGAGATATATCTCACCTCCAGCTATGGAACTGCGGGATCCAGGTTTTTGGAAATTGGTAGAAGAGAGAATACTTCCACAAGAATATATCAGTGCTTTAGAATTAGCTTATTTATGATTCAAATATCTCTGATTAGATGTTTGAATTTTATTTGAAAATCAAGTATTATCTGTTCTAGTTTTTCAATAAATTCCTCTGTTTGAAAATATATTGCTTTATTCAGATATCCGTCTAATTCGTCCCAATTGACAATATCATAAACTAATCTCAAAAACCTTTTTGCGCTAGAAGAACGAACTCTAGGATAAAGCCCAACTACGAGAATAAAGTCCTCTTTAGTGCGGAAATAATAATTAATTCCCTCCATTTGAATTGAATAAAGTTCAGAACCTAGTTCTCTTGAGAAAGCTATCATCGCTGCGCTAAAACCAGAAAAAAGAAGCTCATCCATAACTTCACTAACGTAGGATTTATGAAATACAGCCAATCCACTTAAGTCAACAATTGTAAAACGCAGTAGTGGTGGTTTTGCTGGGATATCTGGTTGGTCACGAATTATTGATCTTTTAGTACTCACTTTAGCACCGAATATATTTCTCAGAAATAAAATAAGTGTTAAGCTATTAAAAACTGTGTGTTAGAAAATATCAGAAAAGTAAAAATTTTTGTTTTTTCCTTGTAGGTTAATTACTGTTCTCACAAACACCAATAAACAGTCTCTAACTCTATTAATAATCAGTAAATGAAAAAAAAAGAAAAAATTTCTATTTAATGACTTCTCTTTTTCGAATCAAAATTGCTAGGGCTATAATAGTAGCAAAAACTGGTAACAAAGATAAAGCATCAGTTTTTTCCCAATCTTCAAATTTAATTGAACCACCTTGGTTACAGTATGCTATGACTTTTATCCTATCATAATCACTTCTAACAAAATCAATAGTAGCATCGTATTGGCATTCATTATTGGTTTGGTTTGTATAAGTTTTCGAGACTTCTAAGCTTTTATTTCTATATATCTCAATTAGATTAATGTAATGAGTTGTAGGGTCATCAACTTCATGATCAACCTGAATATGATGAAGTTGCCGTAGATCTTCTCCATAACTAACCCATACTACAAACAAGTTTGTAGGATCATGAGATTTTACTGAAGTACTAAGTAGAGATGATGATAAAAACAGAATTACTATGAAACATGTTTTATTTTTCATTCATTTCACCAGAGCAAATATAGCTTATCGTTTAAAGATTATTAAACCTTTTTACAACTTAATCTCTTGAATTTCTATAAGAAACATTTTCGCTCTATAAAAC
The DNA here is from genome assembly GCA_001940755.1 of Candidatus Heimdallarchaeota archaeon AB_125. Taxonomy (GTDB): domain Archaea; phylum Asgardarchaeota; class Heimdallarchaeia; order Heimdallarchaeales; family Heimdallarchaeaceae; genus UBA460. Next base: position 1,196 of record MEHH01000167.1, on the reverse strand, counting down.
GACAACGATATTTTCTAATTTTATATGGAAAACACTTTTATTCTATCTTTATTGTTCCAACATATGCGAGCAATTGTTGTACTTACTCATTCTGAATGTAAGAGATTAATTGCAAAAGGAATAGCTCAGCTTCCAGAAGTTAAGGAAGCTCTAGAGAGCCATAGAATATTCGTTTCAAGAGGTTCAACCACAGCTTATATCTTAGAGGAACTACTTGGAGAACCTATAAAGAAGCAACATTACGTTGCAGGTCAAATGACTGGAGATAAAGAAACATTATATCGGTTTGGGAGTCTAAAAGCAGAAAAAAGACTCAAGGAAATTGTCATTGATAAAGGTGTGAAAAGAGAAGTTGACAACTTCCAAGAAGCACTTCTAGAATTTAAACCAGGAGATCTAATTTTCAAAGGAGGAAACACATTAGGAATTGATGGTGTCGCTGGGGTATATATGGCTCATCCTATGGGTGGAACAATTGGTGGAATCTTACCTATTGCTCTAGCTAGAGGTATTGAAATTATCGTTCCTATTAGCTTATCTAGAAGTGTAGAAGATAGTGTCTGGGAGCTTTCACAAATAATGGGTAATCAAACAATAGACAAAGAATATGCTATGGGTTTACCAATTGGGATTATGCCTATTCCTGGAGAAGTATTTACTGAATTAGAAGCTTTTGATGTTCTTCATCCAGAAGTCAACGTATTTCACATAGGTTCAAGTGGAGTTGGAACAGGAGAAGGATCTTTGCATTTTCTATTTATCGGTGAAGATGAAAAAGTTAAAGTTGCATATCAGGATATGGTAAAATTAGCTAAATCTGATACAAAATATGTTCCAGATACTGATTAGCATAAAAAATCCTCTACTCTTTTTTCTTATGTTTGTAAGGAGTGCGGATATGAAAAGAAAGTTCCAATTAGATTCACTTAGACTAGTTTTATTTGGTGTGCTAAATGAATGATGGTATATTCCAAATTCCAAAACCAAAAAATGAGCCTATATTGGGTTTTCTTCCAGGAAGTAAAGAAAGAAAAGATTTGAGAAAAGCTCTTGATTTCATAAGAGAGAAATTTGAAATTCCATTGATAATTGATGGCTTAGAAATAACTTCTAAAAATAAAGGAAAATCTGTTCCTCCTCATGATCATAATTATGTTCTAGCTGAATATAGTAAAGCTGGAATTGAAGAAGTAGAT
>MEHH01000166.1 GCA_001940755.1 Candidatus Heimdallarchaeota archaeon AB_125 | reverse complement strand
GAATCAATGTGATGTTATTTCACTTTGACCAGAGATTAGGTCCTAGACTACTTTTCAATGTAGCTGAAATACAAGATCCAAGAATAACAGCATCATTAACTAGACTTATGGATTTCAATTTTCTTCAAGAAATGAAAGCTATTGTTAATGCAATGGCAAATGTCGTTTATTCAAGTATGTTTTTCTCTATTCCAAATCCTATGGCGAGAGGAGGGGTTGAACAATTCATGATTTCTTTTGTGATTTTTGACCCAACTATTACAGAATATCTTACAATATCATCGCTTGAAGAGGAGATGTCAAAAACAATAAGTAAGCTCATGATGCTTTCTGAAATGTTTATTATCATAACTTATTCTAATCCCATTCTTGATGATTTTCCTGAAGTTGAAACTTGTTTGAATGCTTTAAGAGATAATGCAATAAATATTTTCCAAGAAATATTCTATGGACAATTTGAAGGTGCAAAGGATGCTACTTCTCAAATTCTTGGAAAAATAGGTTATGAAGCAGGGAGACAAGTAATGACGCAGGTTTATGAAGGTGAATTTGAAAATTTAAGATCCTATCTGGATGCATTAGTTAATTCTCCTATTATCTCAAGATGGGGAAACATCAATATTCTCCATTTTGATCCCGAGGAAAAAGTAGCTACAGTCTCATTAGATAGTTCAATTTGGACAGAATCTCTTGGAGTTATTGCTACTAAGACATGTGCTTTTGTTGAAGGTATGCTTGAAGCAGTTTTCAGTAAAATTCTAGATGAACCTATTATTTGTGATGAAATGAGATGTGCTTCAGAATATAGTTATGTGAAGGACTGTATTTTTCAAATAGCTCCTGGGGGATCAAATAGAGAAATTACTTCTTATAGAGAAGATCAAACCATTAGAGAAATGGCAATTGAGGATAGGCAAAAAACAATGGAATCCATTAAGGAAGACATTGGTGAGCAATTCTATTATGATTTTGACCCAATGATAAGATTAATACAATTATTCAACAAAGCACCATTCATATCAGATCATTTTATTCAAGAAACTGAAGGAGAAGTCAAGTTCCTTGTTGTATGCAATTACTGGCGATATCCTAATGATGTAATCTGTAATTCTTGTGAAAAATGGATAAGAGATTCAAGCAAAGTTCCAATTATTCTCCTTAAAAGCAAACACAGGATTTGCGAAATAACTTATGAAGCAGAAGAAGGAGAAACATGATAGTATCAACTATTAATATAAACATGAACAAGCTATCTTTTTCTTAAATTATTTTGATGAAATTACTCTCTGAGCATAATCACAGATGAGAAGTTCATCACATGAATATGTATCAGAAAACTCCTTTGTTCTTTCCAACCATAAAGAGAGTATTTCTTTATCAACAGTATGCATTGAAACCAATGTTGAGAGCACTTTACAAGGCAGTCTAGCTGTTAAAAGAGGATTATCATTAACCTCATAAGCAAGAGAATAATAGCCAACAGCTAGGTCTAGATCATCTTTTATTGTATGTAAATTTCCCAGATAGAAATAAGAGAGAGATGAGTGAGGTGAAGAGAGTGAAAGTTCTTGAAAAAACAAAATCGCGGAATCAATATCTCCTTCTTGAATCAAATCTAAACCTACGTTGACTAATTCTTGAAATTCAAAATCAAATAATGAAAGAAATTTTGGCTGTTTCTTTTCTTGTTTCTCTAGATTAAGCATGATTACTTTCGATAAAGAGTCTAAAAGTTCATTATAAAAACCCCACAAAATTTAACATACTTTTTCTGATGTAAGAAATATAAGTGTCTCAACTGATGACTAAATATTATGGCACTTTCTAAAAACGCAATAATATTAATTGTTGTAGCAAGTTCAGTTGTTGCTGCAACAGCAGTAGTTGTTCCAACAACAGTAGTTGTAGTAAATAACAATAATACAATCAATTTCACGCTTCTAAATAATGCAGGTGTTATGATAGAAGCAAAAGGCTTGAGAATCTATATTGATCCTTATAATTTACCAAGTAACCAAAGCGATTATCCTGCAGATGCAGTACTCATCACTCACGATCATGGTGATCACTGCTCATCTGTAGCTTTGAATCTAATAGATAAGGAGGATACACAATTCTTCTTCCCAGAAATTATCACTTCTTACATCTCATGGTTTGATGGAACAGGAGTGAAACCTGGTGATACTTTCAACATTGGACCTATTACAGTAACATGTTATGAAATGTACACTTTTGCACCAGAAGGTTCTTATCCTAGTCACCCTCCAGAGAGTAATTATACTAGTTATCTCATCGATATTGATGGGTTTACATTTTTCCATGCTGGAGATTCAGGAAATATCCCTGAATATACTCAGTTAACTGGTTTAGTTGATGTTGCTTTATTACCGTTAGGACCTGGTTGCCAAACAATGTGTGATATGCAAGTTGTAGATGCTATTGATGTAATTGATCCAACTTATTTCATACCAATTCATTACGCAGAAGGAGCAGATATTTCTTTCATAAATGATTTTGGAACAGCTGTTGAAAACTGTGGATGTGAAATAGTACATCTTAATTACTTTGAATCAACTAAATTCAAAATAAACTAAATAAGAATGAGAACATGAAACTATGTTTCTTGTTCCTTCTTGTTTTTTACATACCAATTATATGTCTCTGTTAGAGCTTTCTCAAATGATTTCTGAGGAGTGATTTCTAATAATTTTTCTATCTTCTTATTGCTTAACATCCTCGATTTACCCATTTGTTTCACTCGATACCTATCAATCAAAGGTCTTTTCTTGAAAAGTTTCCATTGTAGCTCTCCAAAAAAACCAACTAACATCGCTAAACCATAATTGAGATTGATAGATTTGAAATCTACTTTACAGATTTTAGCTGCTGTTTCAAATAATTCTCTTCTCTCAATTAGATAACTAGTATGGTTGAAAATTTCCCCATTTGATTTATCACTTTCTTCCATTTTGATTAGCGTTTCAACAACATCATCAACAAAACTGTAGGAATAAATCACTTTACCTTTACTAAAAAAAGGAAACTTTCTATTACTTTCAACCAATTTGAATATGGTTGGTGCCCAATGATCTCTTGGACCAAAAATGATTGGAGGTCTCAATGCTGAGGCTTTAAATCCAAATTTCTCTGCATATTTGAATACTTCTTGTTCTCCCAAATACTTGCTTTCTCTATACCCAGGAATAAGATCAACTCTATATGTCTCATCAATTGGATAATCAGGTAAGTCAAAACCATAAACACCTGCTGTTGACACATAAACAAAATTCTTCGAACCTGCTCTCACAAATTCATCCAGTAAATTCACAGTTCCTGTGTGATTAATACTGTAAAAGCTTGATAATGGTGAAAGATCATCTACAACAGCAGCGATATGGAAAACTGAATCTATGCCTTCTAAGCATTCATTTAGACTTTCCTTTGAATCAAGATTTCCAAAAACAAAATCCACATTCATGTTTGCATATTCCTTGCTCTTCTCTTTTTCTGAAGGCAAAATTAAAGCAGTTATTCTTTTACTTGGATATCTTCTCCTAATCTCCTTAACTAAGTGAGTACCAAGAAAACCAGTAATTCCTGTTATAAATATGGACATGATTAACAGACGTGCTGCTTTTAAAGATTAAAAACTCTTCCGCAAATCTATCGAATCATATAAAAAAAAGAGTAAAAAGGAGAAATTTATTCCTTTTTGAAGATTTTTCGAAGCCCGATCATTATTAGACCTCTTTCTCTTCCAGATAATTCCTTATAGTCTATCCAATCAATTTCATGTAATAGTTTCTTAAAATTTAATTTGTTTGGTTTTTCTTTAGTTGTTAAACTGCTTAATCTTTGAATCATCCACTCAAAGATAAAAACAAAATTGAATCTAGCCCATATCCAGACTATAAGATCAAAGAATAATACCGTGACGAAAGCAATTAGCAACACCCAATATTCCCCACCTTGTCCAAATTGACCACCCAGAACATCAACAGATGGGAAAGCAGGATTGAAGATTGCATAAGGAACCAAATGATAAATCTGCAAAACAAAAATAGAGAGTGAAATAGCTCCCCAGATTCGGAAATATTTGACAACTATATTATTCCCAAATACTTGAGATTTTCCTCTATATTCTACTAACCAAAGTAGAAGTGTTACTAATCCAACTTGAGTTGCTAAAAGAATTAAGTAAAATGGAAACGTTGGTCGCTCAAAATTTATATCAAATGGCATAAAAGTTGCGGTAATACCTCCTAATGCTCCAATGATAATTGTTGTTAATAGACCCCATAGAGGTAATCTTTTGGGTGGTTTTTCCATAGAAAGAACTATACCAAAACCTACACCCACTAAAGATGTTATTAAAAAGGGAAATAGTGGATAATAATCTCCTGACAAAACCATCATCAAATATGTACCAATACTTGCGTTTTCAGCTTGAATCATAATACTTGGCCATAGTAAATGATATTCGTTACCAGGAAGATAAGCAATAGCTGGTATTGTCCAACCTATTTGTTCTGAAGCATACCAAATAAAAGGAGTTGCTACAGCAAACACAACAGTAATTCCAAGAACAATAAACAAATTTCTTTTAGTCTTCTTATAACCTTCATTTCTATTTAGGAAGAATAGGAGAACAGCTGTAATAATCATTGCATAGCCTATGATTTGTAATGCTTCCATATGAAAAATTCTATTCCATATATTTGATACAATGGAAGGATTAGTCCATGTTGCTGCTGAGAAGGGTTGTCCCGTCTTAATAATAGATCCAAAGTAACCATAATATCCTAACGATTCTGATATAAATCCTGCAATAAGAATACCGATACCAGTTAAGATCTGCTTAAGAAAGACCTTTGAAGTAGTATCTCCTCTTGATACTCTTTTCACAAAAGAAACTGTATTAACAATGCCAGATACAAGAATGAATATACCTACCCAATTACCAAAAAATCCTGAAAATAATACAAATATGGCAAAAAATGGATTTGTAATCTGAAAGATATTCTCTATACCAGCTTCAAAAACCCAATCGTAATTATACTTATGATTGAAAACATGGAGAAAAACCATCATCCAAATAGCTAATCCTCGAAGAAAATCTATAGATGCAATCCTTCTCATTCTTTTAGTCTGTGGAATTTCTGTGTTCATGCTCTTACCTTACATAATCGTAAAAGTAAACAAAGTATACTATTATTTAAAATATACTTGAGTTGAAACAAAATGAAGTAAAAGCACTGGTTGCAACTTTCTAACTTCTTTTTTTATTTTTAATAAAACTTAAACACTATTAGGGAATAACTGAAAATTCAGAGACACAAATAAATAATACTTTCAACTACCGTATTTCTATAAATGAAGAGAATAATTACTATAGATGTTCTTCGTGGAGTAGCTATTATCTTAATGATATTAGTCCATACGTGGCTAAATGTTATAGATTTGAGCATTTTTAACAACCTAAATCTCTCAGAAATAAATCCACTTTTAGCTATTCTTGCAGTTATTTTCTTCTTTCTCGGACGTTCAAGAACTTTGTTTCTTTTTATTTCAGCAATTATTCATCAGTATAAATTTATGAAATCACTTAAGGAAGGAAAAAACCCTGAACGTTTACTCTACAATGGTATAATCAAGGGCTTAATCGTTTATTTATTGGGTATATTTAGAGAGAGTCTTCTAAATCCCTGGGGAGCTATAAACAGTTTTATTCTCAATGGAACTGTTAGTAAAACAACTTATAGACTAGCTTATATCTTCGAAACCCTTCAAGTAATCGGTTTATCAATTATCTTTCTAAGTGTAATCTCCTATATTTTCTTCAAAAAACAATGGCATCAAGATACCGTCTTCTTTGTTTCTGTTATGGCATTTTTGGGATTGCTTTTTCTCTTTCTTGCTCCAACCATTCATGAAAGTGTAAATGTTCTCTTAGGTTATGACATTACAAGATTAGGATCATATAATCAAGACTTCCAAAACACTGCAGAGTATTTTACTCGTTTCTTCTGGATGGCTCTAGCAGGAGTGGAAAATCCCATCTTTCCAACTTTCTTTGTAACGTGCGTTGGGGGGATATTTGGGTATCTATTAACAAAACCAAAACTTGATAAGAAATTCGTCAGATATTCCGCTTTAGTAGGAACTTTGTTTATCTTATTTGGAATCCTCCACTGGATTTTTGTTGATGATATGTATTTAGACTATTGGTTTAGAATTTTTCCTACATGGTATATGCTAACGAATATGGGTATGCAGATTTATATCCTAACAGCTCTTCTAGCGATTTTTGAATTTCG
>MEHH01000165.1 GCA_001940755.1 Candidatus Heimdallarchaeota archaeon AB_125 | reverse complement strand
GGAGATGAGGAGGGCCAAGAGGTGATCTTCTAATACGATTACTAGTTGAACCTCATTCATTTTACAAAAGACAAGCAGATAATATCGTTGTTGAATTAGAAATTCCATTTCCTTTAGCAATTCTTGGTGGAGAACTTGTTGTTCCTACACCTTATGGTTCAGAAAAAGTAAAAATACCTAAAAAAACAAAAGAAGGTAGCATTCTCCGATTGCAGAGAAAAGGCATTCAAAGAAAAACACAATATGGAATGAATTATGGAGATTTCTTAATAGTAGTACATTATTCAGTTCCTGAGAGAATATCTGAGGAAGAGAAGACTAAATTAACAGAATTAAACGAAGTTATGAAAATGCCTTCAAAGCAATCTAAACTCTTTGATGAGCTCATAAAAGAGGCTAAAGAAAACAAAGTAGATTACTAGTCGTTCCCTTTGTAGATACTTTTTTAATTTCTATTCTTCTATTATTTACTAATGAGTGAAGAATTTGTTAGATGTCCAGAATGTGGAAATTTAAATATTAAAGGAACATCAAAATGTGTTTTCTGTGATACTGATGTTACAGAAGCTGAAGTAGTAACTCATGAGGTTGAAGCTCCTCCTGAAATTGCGGAATCTCAACCAGTTGAAATACCTGAAGTCAGTACTCAAATTCCAGAAGAAGTAGAAGAAGTACTAACATCTCCTAAATTACCTGATTTTGATAAAATCGAAAAAACTGAAGAAAAGAAAGAAAAGAGAACAGTAAAAGATATTTCAATTTCAGATGTTGGTAGCAAAGAACACAGTTTTATTTCTAAACTTCTGTTTATTTCATTTTTCACACTAATAGTATCGATCCTTCACTATTCAATCAACTTCCTTATAGCTTTAGCTTCCATAGAAATAATTGATCAGAATTTAGAGATCATTCCCCTTCCAGTGAACCTAATGGATTATTTGCAAATCCGTAGTGTTTCATTATTACTCTGTATTCCATTTGCTATTTTAGTTGGATATGTTCTAGGGAAAATAGTTAGAAAATACACAAGTGACAAGAAAAGTACTAGAATATGGATTGCTATTGCTTATGCTTTGGATGTTGTTCTTAACATTGTATACGCAGTTGTTCTTGTCTTCATCACAAATGCTTTGGATGAAAAGGATATACTCTTTACTTGGATAACAGGTGCTGTATTCATATTTGTTGTAACACTTGTAATAACTCTCTTTATTCCAATGATATCTGGGTCTTTTCTTTTCTTCAAAAATATAGACAAAATATTCTTCAGAAGTAAATATACAGATTAATCCGTGGTGTGATTCTTGGGTTTTGATGACAAATTCTCCAGTTTCCTCAAACATGAAATAGATTCAATAAATATGCATCTTCCTAAAAAAAGAGTATCTTTAGAATCAGCTTTGAAGGGGTACAATTTTTACGTGAGTAGAGAAAACAACAAGCTTTACATTGACAACAAGGAAGTAGAACTTATTCGTTCTTTGTGTCCAGAGGAGAAAATTCCCTCCATTCTTTTACCTATATTAATTGTAAGAAGAAGGGATATAGGAAGAGGAACCTATATTATTTCAGGTGAATTAATAGAACAATACATTGTTCTGAAAGCGATAGATAAGATTAGTACAACCTGGAAAAACTGGTTGGAAGAACATCCATCTTCAAAAGAAGTTTACCTTTACAAACCAGATTTGATAACATTAAGAAAAAAACTCCCCACAAGTACCGTGATTGGTTTCTCATAAATTGATATTTTTCATTTCATTGTATGGTTAAAATTTTGGAGAAAAGATTTTAACTTCACAAAGAAAAAGGATTATCATGAATAAGTATGCAATATCGAAAGATAATCATCTTAAAAGAATCGAGAAAGTTAGAAATTTTATGGATAAGGAAGAACTAGGTTCTATGGTTTTCTTTAGTCCTTTATCTATATACTATCTAACTGGCTATCATTTTATAGCTACAGAAAGACCAGTGTGCCTTGTTTTACCCAGATCTAAAGAACCTTGGTTTTATGTTCCTCGATTAGAACAAGAACATCTAATTGAGAAAATTCCTTGGGTTGAAAGAGAGATATATTTTGAATACCCTGATAAGAAACATCCAGCGAACATTTTCATTGATAGACTAGATGAAAGGAAAATTACAGGTGCTAAAATTGGTATGGAATCGCCATCATTCTCTAGCTATTGGGGATATGATGGACCTAAACTAACAGATTTACTTGAAGGTAAGTCTAAAACTGAGTTGTACCCAACGCTAATTCGAGAAATGAGAAAAATCAAAGATGAAGAAGAGCTGCGACTGATCAAAATCTCAGCTAAATATGGAGATTTGGCACATAGATTATTACAAGAATATACAGCTGAAGGTAAGAATGAGGTAGAGGTTTCCCTACAAGCATGTAAAGAAGCATCCGAAAAGATGCTTAATGATTTAGAAGGTTTCATTCCTAGGGGACTACTTCCTGCAGGAGCTGGATATAGAGGACAAATAGGTAAATGGTCAGCTATTCCTCATTCAGTAATTCAAAAAACTGTTTTCAAGGAGGGAGATATACTAGTAACTGGTGCATCAGCAAATGTTTCAGGTTATCATTCAGAGCTGGAAAGGACAATGTTTATTGGGCCACCTGATGAGAAACAGAAGAAATACTTTGATGCTATGAAAAAATCTCAAGACGCGGCTTTAGATGCATTTAAACCACATGTTCCATGTAGTGAGGTTGATAATGCAGCGATAAAAGTACTCAAAGATGAAGGTGTCTATCATCTTGCTCAGCACCACACTGGTCATGCTATAGGACTTGAAGGACATGAAGCACCTTTCTTAGATATAGGTGTTGATGAGATAATGAAACCAGGAATGGTTTTCACATGCGAACCTGGAATATATGAGTATAAGTTTGGTGGATTTCGACATTCTGACACTGTCATCATTACTGAAGATGGATCAGAATTAATAACTCCTTATCCAAGAGATCTTGAAGATTTAATAATCTAAATCTTCCCTTTCTATTTTCTTTTCGTTAAGATGGTTATCTTCTCTTCATTGATGTAAATAGTTTCCTCTTCTTGTGTTACTGGAGAATCAGTTGCTTCTACTAAAACAGGATAACCGTGAATAATTCTTCTTCTCAGGAGTTCAGATTTTGTTTTATGTATCTTTTCTTTTGAAAATCCAGCATTGTAAACCCATCTCCAACTAAAAGGTAATCCATGGAGGTTTTCATCAATATAACTGTAAATCTCTCTAAATTGGCTAGGGAGTGTTGATGCATCAATCTGTCTGTAATGTCTAAAAATAACTTCTTGTTCTTTGTCAACTACTCTTCCAATACCTGATGTTACAAATGGCTCAATAGCATAAGCATGCCCAGCTTTGAAAACATGAGACGAATCTCTTGCTTCTTTAGAAACTCCATAATTTGGAATTGAAATACCATCATGTAGTGAATAATGTGATAATGAATGACCACTAAGGTTTACAATTGGTTTATAACCATCTTTCTCAATTGTTTTTTGAATGATTTCACCTACTCTAAAAACACTTCCATTTGCTTTTACTACGTCTAAAGCGTTATTCAGAGCTTTTCTAGCTAAATCCTTCATTGGTTGCCACTTTTCATCAAATATTATTGTTCTTGCAGCATCAGTTAGATAACCTACTACTGAAACGCCACCATCAATTTTCACAATACACTTTTCTGGAATAACACTTTTATCTTCAATTGTTGGAGAGTAATGTGCTGCGATTTCATTAATAGAAATATTTAGAGGGAAAGCTGGAGTTGCTGAATGTCTTCGAATATATTCTTCAGTTTTTTCTGCAATATCCAAAAGCTTTGTCCCTGGTTTAATTATGCTTTCTGCATATTCGAGAGTCTTAGCTAGGATTTGTCCTGATTTTTCGTATTTCTCGAACATTTCTATCATTGTTTCTCTACCTTATTAGCTTCTAAACAAATGTCTATCATTTATTATTTGTGTTTTTACCGATTTTTGTTTTTAATTTGCTGCCCTAGAGTGTAATAAAGTGTATCACCTATTATCGTTGATATCAGAGTTGTCTTTGTATTTCCTCTTGTACCTATAGTTTCAAAGAAACCTAGATCTCTCAGTTTAGTAATATTCCATTTAGTTGTAGAGAATGAAATATCCAATTGAGCTGAGATTATCTCAGCTAATCTGTTTAGAGATGTTTTTCTTCTTTCTAGAAATCTATAACCTTCAAAGAAAATATCTTTTTGTTTGTCATTTAACTGATCAAACAGTATGATTAAACTTTGATTAAGTAAATCAAACAAAAATAAGTTGTCTTTTTCAAGCTTCTTTATCCTCTCGAGAGCAAAGGCTATCCCTTCTTCTGAATAGTCCAAGCCTTCCAGCTTTGCGGGATTTAACAAAACGTTCACCTATCATATCTTTGCACCTCTACTTTTGAGTTGTAATACATTTTACATTAACACTTTTAATTTTTTCTACTTACAAGTAAGATATACTTTAAGAATGAATTACAACAGAGTTTCTTCTAGTCTAGTAGAATCTATTATATTAGTGAATATTATGAACATTCATAGATTTTATAAGATACGGTTAATATTATCAAAATAGAATTAAAAGTGAGGTCAAATGAGTACTCAAGATTCGAATCTTTTCCAGCCTTGCATTCCTGATGACTTTTACGGATCAAGAGATTTAATAGGTGATTTTACAAAAATTACTGAAGAAATGAGTAAAGAAGGAGAAAAAACTCATTCTATACTTGTAATTGGTGGTGAAGGAACTGGAAAAAGCTCTCTATTGAAAAAATTATCAACTTACATTCCTGTTAGGAAAGATGCTTCTCATCTATTTGAATTAGTTCCTGAAGAAGAGAATCTTCTCAGCTTTTTCAAAGAATGGAAAAACATGATTGATGAATTATCTCCAGAATGGCGATCAGTACTTGAAAAAGTAGGAAAGAAAAAACTTGGAGATGATCTTCCTGCTCTAAGAGAAAAGATCAAAAAACAAGCTTCTCAAACATATACAGAAACTTACGTTAATCTATTCTTAGAAAGCTTGGATAAAGTCAATCAAAAACTAATGGAAACACAATCAACCTTGTATTTCTTTATAGACAATGTTCATTTGTTCAAATTGATGGATATACAGGAATTCTATCCCATCTTTTCAACAATAATCAAAGAAATAACCATTAGAGGGTATAGAATGATAGTCATCTCAGCTTTTACTAATCAATATCTTTTTGATTTTGATTACGAGAAGAATTTGACAGAAAATTCTAAAATATTTAACATAAATCCTTTGTCAGTTTCAGAAACAGAGATTTACCTAAGAAGAATAGCTCCACAACTTATTAATAAAGGAATCTTAGAACTTGTTAATAACAGTCAAAGAACTTTCTTTGATCTAAATCTAGGTAATTTCTTCGTACAATCTGGATATGAAATGGATGATTTTGTTGAACGAAATATACCAAAAATATTTGGTTTATCTGAGGAAGAAGAATAAGTTTTAGCTGAAATGGCTTCATATAATGAGAACCTGTTTCCTATTGAACAAATAACTGCATATGTTCCACTAACTGCAATTAAGTCACTTGAAGAAAAGGGATTTTTGTGGGTAGGGTCTACACATACAAGGTTAGTTCAAGAATCGCTATTAACAGCGATGAAATTTAGAATGCGTTTATTCAGCCCTCTAACATCTTTAATGGTATCTCTTGATACAATACTAGAAAATCTGGATAAGCAAATTTCACCAACAGACAAAGTAATAGAAAAAGTTGGAAAACTATCAGAGAAGATAAGAGATAGACTTGCTGATTTTGCAGTTGCATCGAAGATTCAAAAAATAGCTAATATCTGCATAGAAAGAAAAATGTATCAAAAAGCATATGACCTAACTTTGATTAATACAAAGCAGTTTGAGCAGATTAAAGAACTAGAACAAGCAGGAGCTTTTTGTGAAAGAATCGCAAGAGAATTTGAAGAGAAGAACTTCTATTTCGCAGCTAGACTTTATTTGAAATCTGCTTCTTATTACAATGCAGTAGAAGAGGATCTCAAAGCAAATAGATCATATGCTCGTGCTGCAGATCAGTTTGAAAAACTATCAGTAACTCTCCCGGTAGAGAAGAGTGAATACGCTGTTAGAGGATATTTGAAATCAAGTCTTGATTGCTATAAAAATATGGGAGATAAAAACAACTTTGAAAGGTTGAGGAAAAAAGCAATTGAGATGTTTGATAAAGAGAGCATACATCATGATTATTTTACAAACATGATATACAATAAAGAAGAGGAAGTAATAGTTCCCGAAGAAGATCCAAAGCCAAAGGAAGTAGAAGAAA
>MEHH01000164.1 GCA_001940755.1 Candidatus Heimdallarchaeota archaeon AB_125 | reverse complement strand
GAACTTACACAAACTGGGCAGCCTGGACCAGCAATTAATTCTATTTCTTTTGGTAATAGCCAACGCAATCCAGCTTTTGCAAGATCATGTTCATGTGTACCACATACATGCATAATCCTAACTTTTTCACCAATTTGTTCTGTTAGTTGTTTGATTTTTCTTATTATTGCATCAACCATTTCTTTATCTCTATACTTCTGTGTTGGTTCAGACATTTTATATAATTCCACAATACTCTCTGAGGGAGCAAAAATAGGCTAAATAAATAACTTCTTCTCTTGGACAAAATGTCTTACTTTTTTACTCAATATATTCCATATTCCTTATCAAGTTCTTTTAGAAGAGCACTAACTTCAGGATTAGTTGAATCAATACCAGCTTGTTCTAAGGTTATAGCAAGATATTCAATATCAAAAGCTGCAATGGCTTCATGATATGTCTGTCTGATAAATTCTTTAGTTTGTTCATCCATCCTATATACCTCGTATTTAATGAGAAATTTAGTCAAACTGCTTTTTTATTTTTGCATCTTACAAAACGCTGTTAGTGTCGAATATCATTAACAAAGAAATTAACTAGTTTTAAATAGCTTGAATGTTTGATGCTAAATATGAAAATTCTTGTGACTTACTATAGTGTAACTGGGAACACAAAGAAAATTGCTGAAGCGATTTATGATGCTGCTTCAGAAGGTAATGAAATTGATTTGAAGGATCTGAATGATATTTCAATAAAGGCTTTTTCAAATTATGATTTGGTTTTCCTAGGTTCTGCATGTCATGACTCTGATTTAACTCATATCGTTTTACAATTTCTAAAAACAACACCCAAAACATCTGATTTCAAACTTGCTGGTTTTGTTACTCATGCTTCGTATACAGCTGAAAAAGGGGATTATGAAAAAGAAATGTATGATAAATGGGCTGGAAGGTGTATTAAATCCTTTGAGAGTTTTGCTCAAGATAACAATGTTACTTTTTTGGGATTCTTTAATTGTATGGGAATACCTTCACCACCCATAGAGAAATTCATACACGATCAAATTGTTACTGAAGAGGAACAATGGGTTAAATATCTAGAAATAATCAAAAAGCATCCGGATGAAAATGATATAGCAGACGCTAAGCAATTTGCTCAAGAGATAATTGAAAAATTTGGTTAACTATGTTTAACCAATTTGATACTCTTTAGGGATAGAAACAGCGAATTTGCACTCTAAAGCACCAGTTAAAGGTGTTTCAATGGGTTCAACTTTGATTGGTTGATCAAAGATAATGTCCCAATATTGTTTAAAGAATCCTGCACTGCAATTACAGAAATTGGGAGATATTTCTTTTTCATCTCCTTTCTTAATAGCTCCTCGTACCCATGCGCAATAACATGAGTAGTATCGTTTCATCCTCTCGTCTTCAGTACTAAGAAACTTTTGCATCTGATAGGGGATTTTTGTAACTATGATTTTGTCCCCTTCTCGTATTCCTGGAGTTATTGTTTGACTGTTTTTTACATAGTTAACAACTTCGTCATCAACATACTGGGCATATTCTAGAGTTCCTTCTTCTGCATGCTTTTCCAATCTTTTAATGAATTCCTGTTTCTTGATTTTCAGAAATTCATCTATATTATTTAATTTCAGAAAATCCTCCCTATCTTTTTTAATTGGTTCTATTGGTCTTCCATGTAAACATGGAGAAAGAATTTCTACTGTTTTTTCTACTCCAATTATCTCTTCCATTCTTTTCATTATTTTCTTAGTGAAATCAGGTTTCACATCTGGATGTTCTCCTAAAACGGGTATTGTAAGATCTTTGAAGATTTCATCTCGTATTTCTTCATCAAAATGTTCAGCAATTCTTGTATGAAGATTATCCATTGCATTATACCCTTCAACTATGTCAATTACTTCAATAATATACTCATATTTTTTTGCATAATTGGCATAGTTAATTATAGCTCTTAATAGATCAAGAATTTCATCTTCGCTTTCTCTACCTGATAAAACTTCAGTATATTTCATCATTTTTCCTTCAGATATCGAATCTATAATCTCACCCTCATTTTGTAGAAATTCTTCTAGTTTGAGTAATTTATCTATGAAAAGTTCTGCCTGTTCTTCTTTGACATTATTTTTTAACAAATGATTTCTAAAAGCTTCTTGGTTCAATGTATCTCAGCTACTCTTTTTGTTCAACTAACTATAAAATCAAACCTTCAAACAGTTATAATTCTTTTTAAATAATTTTTTATTTATCGTTTTTTTGCAAGAAGAATTCTTTCTATAAGTAATTCCGCAAATTCTTTAGCTGCATCTTTGCATTCTTTTGATAGAGGAGTGTCAAAATACATCTCCTTTGGTTGAATACCTACATATATAGTAATTAGATCCGGAACAACGGGTTTGAGGAACTCCTCTAACATGGTTAAGGATAATGTGTGAGTAGAGAGATGGAATCCACTGGAAACAGCTTCTTTAGGAAAAATAGCTATTGCTCCTGGTACTTCTTTCATATCTGCAGCATCTAAAATGATTATTCTGTCTGGTTCTAATCGTCTAAATTTACCAAGGAAATGTTCAGGAACTCTTTCACAGTAAAAGTTTGTCACCCAATTAGGAAGATTAGCATCCTGTAGTAAGGTTAGAACATAAAGACCAACGGCATCATCACCATTATCTTCATTACCTACTCCTATAATTGCAAGCCTTGTTGCATTTTTTAGAAATACATCAATAGCATTGATGAATTCCTCGGTAAACCCACTATCACTACTTGATACAGACATTAAGACCAGCCAAGAATATATATTGATAAGTTCTTCTTTAGGTAAATAAAAAATGGCATTTTAACCAAAAATAGCAATGTTTAAATTGGTCTTACCTCTTTTGCTTACTAGAAACTGAGTCGATAGCAACGACTAGCCGGGGACCTAGGGCGTCCTTGTACCAGAAGCGCTCTATATGCTGGGGTGAACTCTGTTGCTGAGGCTTCGTTAAGGTTGATACGCCTTAATCGGATGGCGTCGAAGCGCTGCCCTATGAGACTGTGTACACTGGAGGCGGTTTCGGAGGAAATCGTTAGAAAGGTTGAAGTCAAAATGGGCCAGGTACGGAAGTAAGCAGCTCTAAGACTGATATGTGGTGCCCATAGCAAGCGGCGTGGAGCTTATGGTTAAGAAACGGCTTCTGAAATGGTGTCGAACAACAGGTCGCTATGATCGGCTCAGTTGTCTATTATTATTTACGAAAAATCTTTGTATAATAAGAAAAAGTAAGTGAAACTAGTATGTTTCACATAGAATTTCGTAATATTTACTTGGATGACTGCAGCTTGGACAAATGTCTGGTGGGTGTTCTCCTTCATGAACATGACCACATTTTTGACAAACCCATCTTACTCTGTTGTCTTTCTTAAAAACAGTTTTACCTTCAACTTGTGCTAGAAGCTTCTTATAGCGTTCTTCATGGTGCACTTCTGCTTCTCCAATAGCTCTTAATCTCTTTGCTATTTTTTGAAAACCTTCCTTGTCTGCTATATCTGCAAATTCAGGATACATTATTGTATTTTCATAATGTTCTCCAGCTATTGCAGCTTTTAGATTAGCGATAGTGTCATCTAATACTAATGGAGCTTCTGCTTCAACATGAATTGCTTCATCTTCAATTTTTAACTTCTTTTTTACTTCTTGAATCATTCTGAAGTTCCACTTAGCGTGCTCTCTTTCATTATCTGCAGTTATAAGGAAGATATTAGCTATTTGCTCATATCCTTCTTTTCGTGCAGCTTTTGCATACATAGTATATCTGTTTCTAGCTTGACTTTCTCCAATGAATGCTTTTGCTAAATTCTTTAGTGTTTCACTCATACTTATCTCCTCAAAAACATTGAATTTGAGTAATTATAATAGTGAAAAAAGAATAGTTTATATTCTTTTTCTTAACGTTGTGTAAAAAGATGAACAGACGTTTATAGATTTTGAATTGTTGAAATTTTGTCTTTTAACCAACAACTCTTACATAAATTACTAGCAGCTGCTTCACCACATTTTGAGCAATCTTGCATTTTACTGCTAGATGGAATAGTTGAAACCATTTTTAATAAATTGTCCAAACCTCTCACAATGTTAAAGGAGAGCATAGGTTGTTTTTCTTGGGTTTTAAAAATGAAATCTCTTACATCTCCTCTATATGCTTCAACTGCATATGGACATGGAATTTCTTGATATTCTAAATCATTCAGATAACAATACATCACTATCTCAGCTTGGGGAGTCATACGGAAAGGCTTTGCTCTTGGAACTAGACTATGATGGATTTTTCGTGGTTTTGGATCTAATCTTACTAGTCTTTTTATGTCTCCTCTGATTATATTGAGAAGTATAGTTTCAGCTTCGTCCTCAAGATTGTGCCCTGTTAATAAAATATCTGCATTTACTTCTTTCGCAGCTTTATTCAATATTTTTCTTCTCAAAATACCGCAGTACGAACAAGCGCCATATTCTCTATCTTTTCCCCTTTCTCCTAGGGTCTTAATAATGTAATCAAGGTTATAACCAAAATCTTTTTCGAACGAGAAAATGTGATATTCGATATCTAGCCTTTCAGCATGTTTTTTTGCAAAGTGTAAACCTTCATCACGATAATTTGCAATTCCTTCATCTATGATAATTGCTACTAGCTCACTTTCTGGAAAATCTTTCTCGATTTTTGACATAATGTTTAGAAGAGCTATACTATCCTTCCCTCCTGAAACACCTATAGCGATTCTGTCATTCCTTCCTAGCATTTTATATCGTGTGATAGTCTTCTGAACTCTTTTTCTCATTTGTTCATTGAAATGTCTTTTACAGAAGGCTAATTTGTCATACTGTCTAACATAAACTGTTTGCTCTCCACACAAAGTACATTTCATTATTTTCACCTATAACGTCATTGACAATATAATATTAATAGCTATTAAACAAAAAGATGCTATTCTCGCTATGTTCAGTATTTTTTTGCCTTTGGGTCTGTTTGGGTATCTTTTCATCATGTAAGCATGGAGAATTTTGTCTCCATCTGTTAGTACTAGAGGTAAAGTGTTCAAGAATACTGCCATTATGCTGATATTCAATGTATAGAGTATCTGAATATTCCAATAATAAGGAAACCATTTTGATTGCCTTTCTGATTTTGGCGTATAATAATTATAGATATTAATTCCAAGATAAATTTGATCATCACTATTCTTTTTTGAAGATGGATTATCTGTAGTAGGAACAAGAGCTCTAGTAGGTTTGTCCAAGAAGATTATAAATAAAAGACTGGCTCCTAAATTCTCCGAGAGAGCTATATGATAATCCTCTACATCATTTATATCATAATATGTAATGCGTCCTGTTGAAGAATTGTATGCTCCAATATTTGTGATAACATCACCTCGAGCAATGCCTACTATATCAGCTGGATAATCATCATAAACATTGGTAACTAGTACTCCACTCGGATTAGTATAACCTATAGATACAATTGCTGGTGATAGGAAATATAGAGCTACAAAGAAAACCGAAAAGACCGCATTAACTGCTGAACCGTTAAGAAATATCCTTATTTTACTTTTCAAATTAGCTTTTTCAATTTGCTCTCTAACTAATTCAACAAAACCCCCAAAAAATACAAGTACAATGAAAACTCCAGAAGATTCGATCTTAACCCCTTCCCTATGAGCCATTACTGCATGTGCAATCTCGTGAGGTATAAGCACAATTAAAATAGGTAGAATGAACAATAATGCGATTTTGAAATCTATTGTTACTCCAGGAATTAAAAGCTGCAGACCTATTCCAGCTGGTGATCTGAATATTAGTAGAAATGGATTTACTATAAAATATCCTAGTAATCCAATTGTAATGATGCCTGCTAAAACCTTACCAATATCATATAAAATCTTCCAGAATTTCTTTCCTCTCTCTCCCATTTTTTCAAGTATTTTGTTGAAGAATTTTGTTCTAAAAATGATTCCAAAGGGTAATATGTGTATTCCATATTTTTGTAAATTTAGCATGTTCGCTAAAAACGACAGGAGTATGAATCCAATAATAACAATCAAAACTATTTGAAAAGTTGTAAGCATGATTCACCCTTTCACTATAGTCTAAATATTAATTATAAAAAACTGTTCTTCTGTAATTAAACAGTACATCTCCCAAAACTGATACTTTTTATTATGTGATTTCTTATTTTTTTCAAGAATGAAAAAAATCTCCAAGTGGCATGAAAATAAGATCGTAGGAAAACCAATCAAAGGCTGTCAACTTTGTTCATTAGGTGCGAAATTAGTTTTATTTGTTACTGGAGAATGCGATTCAAATTGCTTTTATTGTCCTATAATG
>MEHH01000163.1 GCA_001940755.1 Candidatus Heimdallarchaeota archaeon AB_125 | reverse complement strand
GGTTATGAATGGTGGTTATACTGTAGGTATAATGGCAGACATGGCTTTAGAGGAACTTGCATTAGCCGGTGTTACTGCTCTTACACTTGGAGCTTCTAGTGGTGTAACGCTTCCTGCTATGGCTGTTAAAACAGGACTCGAGACTCATGTCTGGCTCGATATTAATAATGGGATGGATCGTACTGGTATATCTCCGGGAGAGAAGGCTATTGATCTATATAAGATGATTCTTCTGGAAGTTCAATTGGCTTTTCGGCCTCTAATTTCACCATCTTTGCGATCGTTACTGATTGTTTTTCGCTGCTCATTTTTTATTCTCCATCTATAACTATTATTGATTACGTTATGTAACTACAATAATAAATACTTTACGCCTTTCTTAAATACTTTACGCTACTGCGAGTAGCTTCTAACTATTTCACTTTTATAATCAAGCGATTAACTAGAAGAAATGTTGGATAAATTTTACTGGTATTTGAATTCATTTTAACCATAAATTTTAATATCACTCACCCATTCTTTTCATCATTAGTCATGGAATATATTGATATGAAAGAATCTGCTTTAGAACCTGCAAATGAAGAAGAAAATTTGTATGAGATTCCACGTCCAAAACTTTCTCTTGTTGGAATACTAATATCTACTTTTTTCCTAAGAGTTGCATTTGGAAGTACAACAGTTTTAATGCCAATTTACATTTGGAAGCATTTAGGTATTGAAGATTGGACTTCAAACATTGCAATAATGGTTGTTGAAATTACTTATGCGCTTGCTGTGATTTTTAGTTCTGGGTTCTTTGGTTTTAAATCAGACACCTCTGATGCCAAGAAATGGATTTTATTCGGAACAGCAGCTGGTGGATTAATTTTAAGCGGGTATGGTATCTGTGCTCTAAATTGGCAAGGATGGATTGGAATAGTCCCTCTTACAAATGGTTTGATGATTTTTGGAATGAGTCTATTTCATTTTCTCCATGGCTTAGCAGGATCATGTAAAGTTAATGCTTCTTATGGTTACATATCAAGATTCTCAGTTTATGAAAACAGAGCAACTAGAATTGGTTTTTACAATGTCGCAGTTACAGGTGGCCGATCTGTTGGTGTAATCCTTGCAGGCATACTTTATGATGAGATTATTGGAATTGACTATAAAGTGAAATGGACGAGAGGTGCAAAAAAAGTTCTCTTCGGATTTGACGAGATTACAACAGAAAAATTTGTTAATTTCTGGGATCCATCTTATCCAGGAAGATTAGCTTATCTTTATCTTCTTTTTGGATTTGCAATAATTATCTCTGCAGTAGTAGTCTACTATATGATTGATAAAACAAAATCAGTAGTAAAAGAAGAAAAATATAGTATAAAGAAAGAATTAGGAACATCCTGGAGATTGATGACTCATAAAAGTAGAAGAGGCATTATTCTTCCTCTTCTAGGAACGGCTTCTATTATTGGAATACTTAATAATTGGGGTTTTCTTATCTTGTCAGTTCACACGACACCGGGATCTGCAAGTTTTGCTACAGTAGGTATAACTCTAGCTATGGGTTTACCTATGGCTCTGTGGGGTTGGGTAGCTGATAAAATTGGTAGAAAGAGAACATTAGTTATAGGAATATCAGGATTAACTTTGCTTCTAGCAGGAATCGCAATAGCATTCTTTACAAATCTCTTAACAGGAGGAAAACCTTGGAATGATCCTTATGCTGAGTTTACAGCTGATGGGTTATATAGCAATGTATGGCTCTTGATATTATTGATTGTAGCAGTTCTTATGGCTTCAGCTTACTTCCCAGCTATCAGTGGAAGACTAGGTGATAGCAGTTCATTAGATGTAGAAGAAGGAACTAAAAAGAAAGAGGATGAATTAGAAAAACAAGCTGAGTTCCATGGTTCAACCTTAAGCATTCAACAAACAATTATGTCAGTAAGCGAAATAATTGGGATTGTTCTTGGTGGATTAGCATTACTTGCAGTCATTATGATAGTTGGTGATCTTGAAAATTTTGCATATAATATAGTTGGGTTGATTGTTCCGATTGTTGTTCTACTGATATTCACTACCATTTCAACATTTCTCTGGACAACAGAGAAGGACTTTGTGAAAGAAGCTAAAGTTAGAAGAAGAGAAAAAGATTGAGCAATTAGTTTAGGAAAAATGCTCTTACCACCACTTTTTTAACCTAGTAAAAATGGCAATCAAATAATGAAGAATGCATGGCTGTTTCTTAATCAGATGTCTATTGATGCATCATTAATTGATTCAAATACAACTGTAATTGTTGGATTTTCTGGTTATGGATCAGTCGGTACAAATGTTCTTAATCATATAGTAGAGGGATTAAATGTTGAGTCAATCGGTTTTTGGGGTACCCTCTCCTGGTTTCACAATGGAAATCTTGAATCTCCTATTACTTTGTATCAATTAGAAGCAAAATCTGATGATCCAGAAGAAAAGTTTGTACTAGTAACTTCAAGGTTACCTATACCTGTTGTTGGACATTATGCTCTTCCTGATGCCTTTTGGAAATGGATTACACAAGAAATTTTATCTTGGCAAGCAAAACGATATATCATAATTGGTGGACTTCGTGAAGATGTTCGAAATTCTACTGATGATTCTTGGGTAACATTGATTCCAACAAAGAAATATACAGAACTCTTTGGTACTAATAGAACTTTTAGAGATGATTTATCTATAAAAGGCCCAATTAGCTTTCTCCTAGCTGAAGGAACAGCTTATAGGTATCCAGTTCTTAGTATTCTTTCTTATTGCAATACTTACGAAATTGATTTGGATGCTTCATTATTAGCACTGAAGGAACTAGAAAAAATTCTACACCTAGATTTAGAATCAAAAGAAATAAGAGAATTTGATTTTTCATTCCTTGAAAGCAGCTTTGATTTTGTTCAAGATGATACTTCATTTGATGAAGATTATGAAGAAGAGTATGAGGAAGAGTACGGTGAAGAATTTGATGAAGATTTCAAGAACTTTGATGAACGAAATAAATCACCAAATTCTAATAAAAAATTCTCATTCAACGTAAATTCATTTTTCTCTGAAAGCAAAGAGGAAAGAGATGATCTGGAAAAATACAAATAATTATTGTATGATTTCGGTATAGTCTTCTATTTCCTCAATGGAAACAGCATCAACTGGACAAACTGCAACACAAATGCCACAAGTTTTACAATAAACATTGTTTATCTTTACTTTACCATTATTCTTGTAGATTATTCCCTCAGGGCAATGAAATAAACACTTGAGACATTCAATGCATTTCTCTTGATTTACAACTGCTTTTTCTTTACTCCAAGTTCCAGTTTTTCTCTGTTTAGCAGCACCTGGTCCAATTTCCTTACCATTTGGAAGAACTGATTTTGGGAGAATTGTTCCTAAAGGAAGTTCGTCAACAGTTGGTCGCCATGGAGCTTTATCCGAATAATTTTTTCCTCCTTTTGAAATACCAAGAATTGTTTCTTCATACGCTATCCTAGCTATTTCTACATTTTTCTTAGCTAATGATTCTCCTAATCTTTTTCTGAAGACAGAATAAATACCCTTCTCAAGATCTTCTATAGAAATAAGGTTTGAACTCTTTACTAATGCACCCAACATGGCAGTATTTGTTATTGGATCATCAAGGATGTCCTTTGCGATTTTTGTAGCATTGACAACTCCTAAGTTAATCGATTTCGACAGAGCTATTTGTTCAGGTTTTTTTGTAGAGTTAAATACACCAATACCATCCAAATTTAATCCTTCAATAACATCAACTAAATCTAGAATGTCTTCATTGAGAACAACAACTATATCTGGATTATAGATTTGGGTTCTTCTGTAGATTTTTCTATCATTAATGCGAACAAATGCTAGAACGAGTGATCCTCTTCTTTCAGCTCCAAACGAAGGAAATGAAACAGCATATTTACCTGCATAGAAAACAGCTTTTGCTAGAGCTCTAGATGCCAAGACTGAACCAAAACCTCCACGTCCATGGAATCTAATTTCTAACATAAATGTCACTAATCATCGAATGCTGAAGTTTGTAATAAAATTATTGGAATAACATTGACAAATCAATCATTCATTTTGATATCCTTAGGATCATCTAACCACTTTCTAAATTCTGATGCAAGTGAGATTTCACTTCTTTTCGTTTCTCTCATTCTATTTAGAGATTCTTCTCGATTTTGTTTTTCAATGAATAATGGAATAATTTTTGTAAGGTCTACAGCATATAGATCAAAAAGAAAAACAATTGGCTCGAAATATTTTTCTAGAAACATTTCAAACTCATCAAAACTAACCATTACTTGTTTATAGATCTCCCTGGAGACTATGAAATTGATTATGGTTACTGTTTTATGTTTCAACCTTGTATCATTTGCATCTAGGTTTTTTAGATTAACTGCAAAAGCCACTAAAAATGGGGCATTTTTAGCAGTAACTTTTTCGAACATTTTCCAAATGATGATTCTGGGGTAAAAATATCAGCTATTTTGGGGCTTAGGGGTGCATAAAACATCTCAAATCTGGTAATATTTAGTCTACCGTTAAACCACCAGACTTCAGTGTGGTGATAAATAGGCTGGCCAGACGTTCATCTTGCGTAATATTTAGAAAAACTCTTTACCAATATGGAACTTTGCCAAGATACCAGAGTGAAAAAGTAAATGTATTAGCTTATCATGTTCATGTGGTAATAGAAGCACAAACTGGAGTTTGGGCCAATGCAGTAAAATACATGAAATCAGCAAGCAGTAAAATACTTAAAAGAGAAATTCGAGTTTATGAAAAAAAGCAATATATAAAAGAGGAGGAATATGGTCAAGGGGCTACTGTGCATATGCAGTAGGACTTAAATGAAAAGGCAATTATGGATTAGACTTAACATCAATATAAAGACGATACAGGGTAACTGAAACTCGAATTGGGGAAGTAAAAGAAGCCCGGACTTCGGTCGGGGGTAATTCACTGGTATTTTTAAAATATTTTTTTAAGTTGATGAATTGCTGATAAAAAGGGATAATATTGAATTTTAAATATAAATAAGATAAAATTGAAGTTTGAATTGAAGAGTAGTGGAGGTTAATTTGGAAAGACAGAATTATACTTATGGGGAAATAATTAATCAGGTTGAAAAATGGAAAATAATATATAATGACATTACCGGTAAGGATTTTGTATTACATCTAAAAATTTTTTCTGATAAATATGATGAAATAATAATTTTTGGGTGCGGCTCATCATATAACCTATCTAAATCAGCATCTTTTTTCACTAAATCTATGCTTCCCGGACAGAGCTGTTTAGCTCTGCCAAGTTCTGAATTATTAATAAATACCGACACTTACATTAATGAAAATAAGAAGTATTTAGTAGTAGGATTTTCAAGGTCAGGCGAGACGACTGAAAGCATTAAAGTAGTAAGATTACTAAAAAATAGAAGAAATGTAACAGCCTTTACTTTTTCCTGTAAAGAAAATAATACTATTTCGAAATTTTCTGACCACCATTTTTTGTGTAGGGGCGTTACTGAGAAAAGTATTGTTATGACAGTATCATTTTCAAGTATGTTAATTGCATACTGTATGATACTAATTAAGTTCCTTGACAAAAAAAAGATGCTGGAAGAGTTTGAATGTTTAATAGAATATTTAAATGCTAATATTGCCATATTATATGATGATATTGAAAATTATTTCAAGAATAATGGCACTTTTAATTCCTATTTTGTTCTGGGGAGTGGGTTTAATTATGGTTTAGCTGTTGAAGCTGATTTGAAGATGAAAGAGATGTCCCAAACGCCTTCTTATTCTTATCATTTATATGAATTTAATCATGGACTTAAATCATAAATAAATGAAGAGAGTTTGTGTTTAATTTTAACTTTGAGTAAAGATCTTTTTAAAAAAGAAGAAATTATTAAGGAAATTTTGGATCTTGGATCTAAAGTTCTGATAATAGGGAGGGGTAATAATATTAATATTAGCGATAATAATTTAAAATACTTATTTCCAGATTTTAATTTTAGTTTTGATATTGTTGGTTCATTTATTAATATTCCAGTATTTCATATATTGGCATACATAAAAACTATTAAAAAGAACCTGAATCCAGATAAACCTCAGAACCTTAACTATACAGTTGTTATATAACTTTTTTAATAAACTTTATATAAAGAATAAAAGTAATTTTTACTTTTTTTGAACAACTTATTTTAAAGAAAAATTTGACAATATTTATTTAATAAGTTATTTTATAACTATAATGCAAACGATTTAAATTTTCTACATCCTTAATAATATTGTAATTCAAGATTTTTTTGTATTTTTTTGAGATATTAAGCAAACGGTTTAAGGATTTAAGGAATGAACTATAAAAATACA
>MEHH01000162.1 GCA_001940755.1 Candidatus Heimdallarchaeota archaeon AB_125 | reverse complement strand
AAGAAAGGTTTTCATAATCCAATTTACTCATGTGTATTTTTCCTACCGAAGAACAGATAAAAAATGTTTCCTATTCTGGAGGTGCTACAAACACTCTCTCAGATTTTTCAAAAATTATTTCAACTAAAAGGTCTGCTTCTTTTTGAAGATGATCTAAAGTTTGTCCAGCAGTAATATTTTGATATACATCTTCAAACTTTTGATTGAATCTCTGAACATAATTATACAGCTTGGTTCGTGCATTGAAACTGTCTCTGTCGCATGCAAGAATTCCGCAGAATCTACCAAAACTCTCAACAAGTAGTTTCTTTCCCTCGAAATCGATTCCTCTTAATCCACTTCCAAAAACCTCAGAAGACATTGTTCTTATTGCAGATATTAAACCTGAAATTAGCACGTCATTTATTGGAAATTGTCTATTGAAATAATATGAATAAATATATGATCCTTCATCAGTAAAAATGTTAAGGAAGTAAACTTGAGGCATCCGTTTAGTTTTTTTGATGTAAGAATGCTTAGCAAGATCATTTATTACATCAGTAATTTCATGGATAATTGCCATTGGTTTTTCAATTTCATTACTTTGAATCATAAGGATACTATTCTCGCATTTCTTAGCTAATGGCACATTCACATTTTTCTCAGCTAAATCCATTGCCTGATCAAATACATATTCAGCATCAACAAATTCGTTAAGTGCAACTAGCAATTGCCCACTAATGTAAAGAACTTCTGCTAAAATTGGTAAATCTTGTTCCTGACAGATAGAAATGACATTGGCTAGATATCTTTCAGAATTAGTTAAATCACCTTCTGATTGAGAAATTTTGTATCTATGGAGATAAGCTTCTGCAAGATACAATTGAGAGAGAACAACATACTGAAATTCACTGATGATGGCCATTTCATAACATTTTTCAAAAGATTCAATTGATGAAGACAAATCATATGTATCTAGGTAAGTTCTTCCCATGTAATAATAGTAAGTAGTTAACCATCTTTGGTTTTTTGATTTTTCACTAAGACTTCCACCCTTTTCTAGATACTTAATCCCTTCCTGAAGATTACCTTTTCCAGGAATTTTTGTAAGGGCATATCCATAGAGGAGGTTGACTATCGGTGAATTCCTATTTGTTAGTTTTTGAGCTTTATCTAGATATTCAAGTGCTTGAGTGAATTCTTCTTTTTTGATTAAAACCTCAGCAATATTAACATATATTGTTGGTTTTGATTGGGAGATTTCAGGGTCTTTAAGAGCTTCTTGACATAATGAGAGAGCTTTTTCTAAATTTCCTCTTGTATGCTCTAAATCCGCCATATTAGCAATAAGAGAAGCAATGAATTCTTTATTACCAATTTTCTCTGCAATCACAATTGCTTTACTATAATATTCTGAAGCCTCTTCAAGATAACCTTTGAATCTATAGAGTCCTCCAAGCATTGTATAACAATCAAGTCTTTTTGTATCCATATTCAAAGCTTCAGCTAATTCCTTGTAAATTTCTAACCAACCAGAGTAGGTATCGTCACCTGTTCTAAACTCTCTATATGCCAAATCACTCACAATTTGTAGTGTAAGGAGAGGATATTTCTCTATCAGTACAGTATCAAAGAGATTGGTTCTGAAAACCTTAGAATATTGTTGAACAGATGTAACATCTGAATTCATTGAAGCTATTTCCATAGATAAAATTACTGAGAAAGCTTTATGCATTGAAGGATCTGACTTCTTCAGTTCAACCATTAATGCAATTGTATTAGCCAACAGTGCTGACACTACTTCTCTTTCTCCAGCGAATTTAGCAGATTTCATCCGAAAATACATTGCCTCGAAGTTATCTTCAGGTATTGGAAAAGTTAATACTTTCTTGAATTGTGAGAGAAGGAAATACCCAATCATTGCAATTTGTGTATAGTTAATTCTTGTAAATTCTGGAATTTTCGGAGTGTTTGCTAAATCATCTGATGCATAAACTATTGATTGGAAAAAACTATATTCCATATCCTGATATTTTTGAAAAACAGGATAAAATTGTTCAAAATCAGACTTAATGAATTTCTCAAATCTCGAAAACTCATTTGGTAAATCAAATTCATCTGCTTTCAAACTATCTCACAGTAAAGAAGTAGTTGAAATATTTCTTAAAGATTCTTACAGTACTAACAACAGTAATTTTTCTCCTTAGAAAACGAATTTAATGTTGCATATTGGGGAAGTTTTTTTATAGTTAAAATTAATGGAATAATTGAGCAACATGACCAATGAGATACTTGAAAATCCTATTTTTGCTTCAAAATTTGTTTCTAAATTTACACACTATAGTGAATTAGACAAAGTTATTCGTGATAATATCGAAATGGAAACTGTTAAAGCAATATCCTATGTCATGTTACCTCTAGTTGATCAAATTCCAGAAAACAAAAAAGGTATTGTTAGAATTTTTATTACCAATAATGAAAGTCAACCTATCACTTTATCTGTTAAGTATTCTATTGTTGGTTGGTTTAGTGATCTTCGTAAACATGACAAAACCAAAAAAGTTGAAACAATTACTATTCAACCAGAAGAAGTATGGTTTAGAGATATAGCTTTTACTAGTTCAATTAAGCAAGGAAAGAACTATTTTCAATTACTGATATATGATAAGAAAGATGTCTATTTGACTGCTCATTATGAATTCTCTCAAATTAGAGAAATTGAAGAACAGAAGCAAATAGAAAGAAGTAATTACCTTGGTATGTTATCAAAACCTTATATTAATCCTCAATCGCTAAATTACTGGATATTTTACTCATTATACGGTCCTGGCACATATGTTAAAGAAAGCATTATCTTTCTTTTCCTCAAAATAATTGGTGCTCTAATTGGTATTGTTTTAATAGGATTGTCTATACCTGCTACAACAATATTCCCAGACTATGTTATGGCAATTGGAATAGTTGTGACACTAATTTCAACACTTGCCTTTATTTCGAATCTCGATGATAAACATGTACGTTTTATTTTAGAATTAGGATTAACAGATAATCCTAAGAGAGGATCTTTAAAATTAGCATCTAATACTATTTCTACAACTCTTCAGAAGTTTTGTAAAACTGATATGAACTTTGATTATAACTCTGAAAAGGGAGAAATTAACTGGAAAGAAGGATCAAACAAACTCTATCAGAAACTAGTTCCTCAGTTTGCAAATAAACTCCAACTTCCCTATGATATTGGAGATGAAGCAACTGTTAGTAGACCTGTTGCAGAGGAAATTACAGATAAGGAGGAGTTGAAGAAAAAGATTGAGAAAGGCATCCAACTCCAGCATGAAGAAGGTATAAAATTCAGAGATGAAATTGATTCAATTGGAGAAGACTCAGTTGGGGTTGCTGTTAAATCAAAAGCCATGGAATCAACTACTTCTGTTGAACCCCAATTCGACTCAATCATCACTAAAGATTCTGTGAAACCAGATATTGATCCTATTGAGATTAAACCAACTATGGATCCACTTGTTGAAGCAATCGAAACAAAACCAGAAATGGATCCCCAAGTTAAACCTATTAAAACAAAAGCTGAAGGTATTGTAAAAGATGCCAGAGGTTATATTGGAAAGCCTACTGACACTGAGACTATTCCTGTTCCCAAAGAATTACCCGATGACTTAAAGACAGTAGACAAGAAGAAATCAGCTAAAGAAATTGATAATAATCAAGAAAAATTAGATTGAAGGTAAAGTAAATAAATACCTCACCTTTTCCTTTGTTGAGATTAAATGGTCGACGATAAGTATCCTGTCAAAGTTTATGGTGAAGAGAGATTTTCATTTTTCTTAATGTTTGTAGCTGTGTTTGGTATGATGATTTACTACTTAACAGAAATGGTAAATAGAATAATATTTGTATTTTATTATGAAGATCAGACAGGAGATCCTCTAATTTCTGAACAAGCAATGGATTTCTGGAGAATTGCTGATTCAGTTTTTTATGCAGTAATGTTCATTATAATAGCTATACAAATTTTACAATGGAGACAGTATAATATTGGGCTTGAAAACAAAAAGAAAGCAAGAAATGCTGTTTTTGCATTGATTATTACAGCTGTTTCTTTAGGTTTATATGAAGCTCTCCTAGTGCTGCAGAAAGATCTCAATTATAGCCATCAAAGTGATCTTACAGTTCCTTTTATGTTAATGATAATCACTCACTTCTACGGGATGAATGCAGTAAAGAACATCTTAACTATGATTGGTCGTTACAAAAGAGTAAAAGTTGGAGAAAACCTGTTTTACTCATTATTTGCTCTGAATCCCGCAATAAGATATCTTGCATCATTTATTATGCTATTTATGGTTCCACTTTTGACTATTAGTCCATTCCTGTTTATGGCATATTCAGAAGTAGTTATGACATATATTTCAGCTGTCGTTGCAATTGGATTTTTCATAATTCTATTAGGAGATATTCGCAGAATTAGAAGAGCTCAACTCATGCAAAGTCTTCAAGAGAGTACAGGTGAAAGAGAACCTTTTGAGGGAGAATCTTTAAGCTTTTTTGATAGTGCTGAAGACCCCACTGATACATCTTACATTAGCTCTAAATCAGTTTTCTGTGATAAATGTGGAGTTGTAATTCACAACATTTCAGAAGGATGTGCTAACTGCAACAACAAAGCAGTTAGTTAATTCTCTTCTATTTATTTACAAGTGTTTTTACAAGAAAGTAAATTACTACAGCTGATACTCCAACTCCGATAATGATGAATAGGTTTCTAATCTGAATAGATGAATCTTTATTGAAATCAGGATTGTAATTTTCTGTATTATGATTTATTGCATCAATTACTTTTGATTCTAGTTTTTCATAATTTGGTTCTTCCTTCATTATTACATCTACTATTCTACTTATGTTATCCAAAACAACTTTTCTTGGTACTGAATTTAAATCGAAGTATCTATTTGTATCATCTGAAGTATATCCAAAAGTCCAATTATCCGATAGAGCATGTGTTGTTTTGAATTCAATAAGTGATTGATTTGATGATTTCAATGTTATATCTAACATGAATATAGACAAAGTATAATTGGAATCAATTTGTTTTAGTATAGGTAATTCATCAATGCAGTGAGGGCAAGTAGGTAAGAAGAATACTACTATTCTAACTCCATCATAATCAACTACATTATCAAGTTCCATATTCATATCCCAGTATGTTATATTAATACTTGAGGCTTTAATTCCTGAAATTGTAAGAACTAGTAAAAATGTAAAATAGGATGTAATAGCAATCTTCGAGAGTTTCTTTCTGGATATCATAAAAATCAACCTTCTTGTTTCAACTTATTGCTGAATACTTAATTATTTTTCTATTTTCCTCAATTTCTACATTATCACAAATAACTGATTTTTGAACAATTACATTAGAGTTTAACACAGATTTTTCCCAAATAACACTTCTTTCAACTATAACATTTTCTCTCAACTTAACATCGTTATGTAGAACTGAAAAAGGACCTATTGTTGTGTTTTTTGAAATCTCAACATTATTTCCTATCAGAACTGGAGGAATTATCTCTGCAGTTTCATCAATTACTACATTTTCTCCTATCCAACTCCCTCTCTTCTTTTTTCTAGTTGGAGAGAAATTCTCAACAAATCCTCTTAGGACATCATAATTTGCCCACAAATAGCTTCGAACATTTCCAGCATCTATCCAGTAATAATCATCTACAAATCCATTAAGTTTAAATTTCTCTTGCAAAAGATATGGAAACATATCTTGACCAAAGTCCACAATATCCTTGAAATTATCTAAAATTTCCAGAGCTTTATGCTTGAAAATATAAATTCCTGTATTAACTAAGTTTTGATGAAATTCAGCAACAGGTCTATATGCAAAAGCCAAGGTTGTAAATAACATCTCTTCTGGTTTTGGTTTCTCTAAAAATATCTCTATGTTTTGCTCTTCATCTAGCAGAATAACACCAAATTTCTTTGTAGGAAAATCTATATTCTTTAAACTGATTGTTGCATAGGCATCAGTTGAATAGAAGAACTTCTGCATTTTTCTAATAGATAAATCACAGACAATATCTGCCATTGATACAACAAAATCGCCTTCTATCATATCTGCAACACTTCTTACAGCATCTGCTGTACCTATAGGATCAATATCTGGAATAATAATCTCTAAATCAGAAAATTTGGATGATTGGTTTAGATAATCAATGATTTGTTCACCCAGATATTTAACTGCGACAACAATTTTAGAAATACCAGCATCTGTAATCTGCTTAATTGCATAATCAATCATTGGTGTAAGAGCTACAGGAACTAGAGGTTTAGGCCTATTAGTGGTTAAAGGTTGTAATCTTGTTCCTTTTCCCCCAGCGAGGATTATTGCACAGTCAACTTTGGATATG
>MEHH01000161.1 GCA_001940755.1 Candidatus Heimdallarchaeota archaeon AB_125 | reverse complement strand
CATTAACAGTATTATCCTTAATTATAATCCCGTCAATTGCATCTGGGTAACTATACATGTATATTCCATCATTTTGAAAAATATTCTTCTCAATTATATCATTTTTTAAATAAAAAATCTTTAGCCCAGAATACGCATTTTTACTGAAGAAGTTTCCAGTTATGTTAACTAATCCACTACCTTTTCTAACTATACTTATTCCATTATTATTTTCGATGAAATTACAATTTTTTATAACAAACGAAACAGTTATTGATTCTATACGTATAGCTTCTTGTAAGCCTTTGAATTGAAGATTTTCAATGATATATGGGTAGTTTGCAGTTCCATCTCCGGAAAAGCTATAATTTGCAAAATCTGAATCCTTCTTAATAATTATAGGATCTGAACAATAAGAGAACTCCTCTTCTATCTTCACAATGGGAAGAGTTGATACAATAACTATAACTATGACAGAAATGATCAGTAGAAAACCTATAATTACTATTTTCTTTTTTATCATTTTATTTCCTCTCTTTCTTTTTAATACAATTCCTCTGTTGATTTTGGATAAGAATCTACAGCTTCAGCAGTTCCTATAATTACAAACTCTTTTTTTCCACAATAATCTGACCACCAATTACCTTGAGAAGTACTAGTATCAAACCAAGTGTTGTTAGCACAATCATCTTTTGCATTTCTTCCATTACAATGGAAGATATTATGATGTATGGAATTTCCTTCTGAATTACAACGTAAGTCCAAACCTAATCCATCATTATATTCAATTGTGTTGTTTATTATTTGATTATTGCAAGCATCCCAGAGACTAATCCCCCATTGATTGTTTCCACCAATTTTGTTCTCTACAATTAAACAAGAACTTGAATGTGATATGTCTATTCCATACAAATTATTGAAAAAGTAGTTATTAGTGAAGGTTCCACTACTCACCATAAAGTACATTGCTAATCTATTTTGGAATATTTCATTGTTTTCTATTTTAACCAATGAGCAGTGTTGTATAAATAAACCAAAATAACATCCACTAATTGAACATCCTTTTATGGTTACATTATTACTTGACAAACAGATAATTCCATACGAAGTATCTTTTATTGAAACGTCAGACACAAGTATGTTTTTACACTCTGCAAAGATGAGCTGACCGTAACCATGTTCCTCTGTAATTTCCAAATTATCTTCCTTGTGGAAAAAACCAATTTTCCTCTCATTTATGAAATTATCTTTGATAATAGTTGTATTTAGATAAAGGGGAATGGTGATTAAATAAATACCTGAGTTGTAAAATTGATTGTTCATCAGTATTGTGTTTTTTGAATAAATAATACTTGCTCCTCCCGCACTTGCACATCTAAATATATTATTAGTTATATTCGTACTAGCAAAAACAGATCTCAATGAAATTCCTGATGAACCACAACAGAACTCATTTTCTCTGATAACAAATCCCCCTTCTTTTATATCAGACAAAAAAATACACACTCCATAGCAATTTTGAATTACAAAATTCTCTCCTGTATTGGAAATTTTGATTAGGAGTCTAACATTATCATAATAATTTCCATCAATAAGGAAGGGATTATACTCAGAACCGTTACCTGTCAGTTCATACTTTGGTATGTCCTCGGAGGATTGAATATTAATTTCTACCAAAGGTCCTAATTCCTCATCATTATACTCTTCAATATTATGTTGATATCCCTCATAGGGAGAATAAAAACAATTAGACTGACAATCATTGATCGGATTGGTATTATTATTCGGATTATTAAAATCTGATGTAATAATAAGATAAACGATAACTGAAGTAACTAGTATGCTTGAAATCAAAATTGTTGTTCTCTTTATTGCAGCAACCATAATGTCTCAATATATCAGTATGTTGATATATTGCATTTAAACCTTTCTCTAGTCTTTATAAATCGAGATATTAAATTTTCTCAAAAAATAACATGAACATTTGAAAATCAAAACTTTTCCTTTTTGACAATTTAGTAGTCTTTATCAATTTCTATGTTATAATATTATTAATGAGTAATGAGTTTGATGAAGATCAGAGAAAGTTTATTTCCCTGCAACCTAAGGAGAAGATTCTTTTTGTTCGGAAACAAGTAGATGAAATAGTTTCAACTCTTACTCAGAAAAATGTAGATGTTGATATCTTTATTGAAAGAATTGCTCATTTCAAAACATATACTTCCAGATTGATCAGATTATCAGGAGTGTATAAAAAAGACTATTTTGATTTTCTTGTTTATAGTATTAAAACCATGTGGGAAGCAGTAGAACGCTGTACATCACAGTTTATGCTTTATCCTGCTTTATCAGCTTTTATTGATCTATTCTCAAAACTGAAAGGATTAAATCCTTATTATACACTTGACGGAGCAATAGAGCAAACACTCGAATATGGTAAACTTCCTTCAAAAGATAAGATAGCTGAATTACTAAAAATGGAAAAACAACACTTGAATTTCTTAATAGATTACATGCAACTTGATTCAATTTTGAGACTTGATTTAACTAAATTTGAGAAGAAGAATATTGTCAAGTCTGCAACCAATTATGCTCAAATTCTTGTTCTAACTCTCTATAATTTCCTAGTAACAGTTCCCGTTATTTCTAAGGAAGATTTTCTAGCATGGTGTAAGCTCTTTGATGATGCTCTGGAAAAAGCAAGACTGGGACATCATTACTTGAAAGAAATAGACGATGAACCATTTGAATTACTCAGAACTAAAATTTCTGAATCCTCACTTTTTTCGCTAAAGGCTCAATTACATCTGTTGAGTGCTCGATTTACAAATGAGAATGTAAATGAATTTCTGAATCTAGCATATATTGATAATTCTAGAGCTTTAAGTGAGATAGAACCATACAAGAATGATGAGCTTTTCAGTGAAACGATTAGGAGCTTCTATATCCAACAAAAAGCATTACTACTAGAAACCAGATTCTACCAGATTTTACATAACATTCAGCTCACTCAATACAAGAATTCTATATATGTTGGAGATCTAAAAGATGAGAAACCTGAACTTACTAAATCTTTAATCAAATTTGAGATAGAAGAAATACTTCGCGAGATTGAAGGATATGTCAATGATCTCTTAAGTAGATCGAAACGAGAAGAGTTGGGAATTTCATTCAATTTGATAAGTATCTATGCTAAAATCTCCCTTGGAGCGTATATCTACGATCTTGTTGATGATGTTAGTACAATGGAGGAAATAATCAAAACACAAAGAATTGATGTAGGTGATCCTGAACTCTCTCTTTTACTAGCTAGATATTGGTTGATTAGATGGTCTGAAGAAGATAATGACGAATATCTGCAACAATCTCAGAATTACTTTGATAGGGCAGCGGAGGTTTATCAAATGCTTTTCAATAATAGATATGTACCAATTTATGGATATTCTATGGTTGCTCTATATCAATTATATAGGAAAAATATCCCTCGAGCTGAAATATATCTAATGAAAGCTGATGATGAATATACTGACGCAAAGATGCTCAAGATTCTCAATAGCTCCGAACAATATTACTATGAAAAATTCAGAGAACAAATTGATTTGGTTATCAAAGGAGAAAAAATTGAAAGACCACTAAGATTTGATAAACCACTCAATCCTTTAGATTTTAATTCTTGGATAACTGAAAAGAAAGATTGGAGAAAGAAACTGTCTTCATTTCCAGAACCATTTCCGTTTCATCTTGATCAACTAAAAATACTTGAATTTGAGTTCCTCTCACCAGAAAATAATAATTTTCAAGAAAAAGAGGATACTTTATGATGAGTTTTTGTCATGTTTGCATAGTAAGTAAACATGGTTGAGCATATTTTGTAGACGATGTGAGTGTCATTCCTTGTGGGTCTACACACACTCTACGTGGATACATCACGTATCCTCCTACCCCGTTCACACTTCTTAGAGGAAGTGCTTTCGGATCGCTTTTAATCAGAATATTATACGCAGCATTGATATCAGCATTAATCTTGTGTCCTTGAGCAGAAGAGAACAATCCTCTGGAAGATCTTTTTCCAGCATAATTTTCTCGTTTTTGTGGAAATTCATTATCAAGAAAACTGCTCTTGGAGGTGTACTCCTCAGGAATAAGGTCGACATGTATCCCTCGTTCCTTACCTTTGTATTTCAATTGATTGATGATTTGTAGAAAAGGAATGGTGACAAAAATTTGCGTAGTTTTCTTCCCCAAATTCATCTGTTGTTTCCATGTGGGATTATACCCAATAATTACTTCATGCAGGTCTCGCTCCACCCATAAATCTACTAAGAATTTGGTTAGATGATGAATGGCATTCTTGAGTTTCTTTCTGAATTTTTCCCGAAGACGATAATATGCTTGACCATAGATTACTCTATTCTGTTGTTTCAACTGCTTTTTCTGCTGCTGCACATATTGTGCTCGTAATTTTGTCTGGACTTTCAAATAATACTGAATTATACTTTTGATTCCTTTTCCATGATCCTTGATAACAATCGGTTGATTTCCGAGGTTATCTACGAAGGTCACGAGGTTGACTGACCCTAAATCGATCGCTCCTTTTCTGGTGAGTTTCTTACGTTGCTTTGGAATAAATTTTTCATAAACTAGTTCGAGAGTGTATCCTACTCTTCTTGGGATGAATCTCACTTCCTTGAGTCGAGTGCTAGCTGTTAAGCGAGTTTTGTAGTTCAATCCTACCTTCTTTGGTAGAACTAGCCACCCATTCCTTATCTTAGCTTGCTGGTTAGAAAAAATTGCCACACATTCTCCGTTTTTAGGCTTATATCTTGGTTGGTTGGGTTCAGCAAAGAATCTTTCAGGTTTTGCTTTCCATTCCTTTATTGCTCTGAAAAATCCCCTCCAGTTGCGAGAAAGGAGTTTGAGAGTATGTTGTGCTGTGTGGACGGGAAGAACTAGATAACATTCTTCCTCCTTGAGTAAAGTGTTCAAATCATAATATTGAAGGAGCTTTTCTCTGTTGTTTAACGCTTGTTTTACTAGATAGTTTGCTCGATTATAGAGATTTTTAATTTGATGACAGAGTTTGCTCAGAATTGGATTAAAAGGGAGCTCAATACAATCTACTCTTAGCACTTTAGTCATCATTTTTTTCTCATGATTTTTCTATAAAAGCCCCTGTAATATTTTACTTTCACTTACCTTTCAATCTGATTCAAAAGAAGTTTAATATGACATATACTTTATAATAGTTTTTACGCAGAGGTATTCGAATATGACTATAGAAAGAAAGAGGTATAGATTCGGAGGGATAACCTGGTTTATCCTTACTATAGTTCTAGTGGCAGTTTACTACTGGTTTTATAGGGATTTGGTCATATTCTTAACAGTTGCAGGAATTGCAGTTGTTCTTTTTGTATTTCTGTGGTACTTATCTAGAAGAGGGATTGCTTCTAAAACAGAAATTATGCATGGAGATCTAACTTCCCACCAAAAGAAAGTTACCAAAGGTTATAAACAACAGCAAAATCCTTACAATGTCAGATTCTGTGAAGATTGTAAACACAAAATCGAAAAAGGATCTAGCTTTTGTTCACACTGTGGGAAAGTAGTTGAAGATTAATTTTCTCTCTCTTTACCAAACCTAGGATTGAATGTCCAGATATCATTTAAGATGAAGTTTGTCAATACTGAAACTACAAATCCAATTGTTATTGCTAGATATTCGTTCCATCCAATGGTATCATAGAAGAGATAAACAAGCCCAAGATTGATTATTGTTCCAGAAGCGCCAACAAGGATAAATTTGATAAATTGAATCCCAGTACTGAATTCAACCTTTTTCTCTTGTTGTCTGAATGTCCAGAGTTTATTTATGATATAATTATAAACCATTACGATAACTATTGCAACAGCTTGTGAAATCAGAACATCAGATACGTTTAGAAACCATATTTTGAAGAGAACTCCAGTTGTTCCAGTTGATTCAAAAATTAACATAATAAGAAAGAAGATAAGATAATCCAACCCTAAACCTCCAGTACTTACTACTGCAAATTTTAGAAATCTTAGATTTCTTTCTTTATCGAAGAAGGATTTTTTTTCAGTTGAAGGTTCAAAAGGTGTTTCCTTCTCTGTAGTTTCATCTGTCATTTTCTAACTATCAAGTAAAAGTATAAGGTATTTATTAATACTATCTTGAGTTCATGAAATCTTAATGTAAGGCAAAGAATGGTTTAATCAAATCTTTTTTAAATATTTCAACAAAGCTAGTTATTAACAGATGAGAAGTGATAACATGACTATTCACGTAAGATATTTATCCCAAGTAATTGTACGTATGGGATTCGAGGGAGAGTTCGACCCTAAGATGGAGAAAGAGTTAGACAGATGTTTAAAAGAGCAAATAGATAATACGAAGAAACCTTTGTTCTATTTAATTGATGTTACATCATATGATCCAAGT
>MEHH01000160.1 GCA_001940755.1 Candidatus Heimdallarchaeota archaeon AB_125 | reverse complement strand
GAGTTACCCTGGTTATTCCAGATTTTTGGTGCAGTTATCTTCTGGTTTCTCTTATTTATTATCTTCGTAGCTCTAGTAACACCAGCTCAAAGATGGATTATTGTATTGGTAGCAATAGTTGGAGCTTTTGGTTTTGTTGAAGGGTTGAATTTCATAGGTAGAAGAATAGTTTTGAAAGATTTCAGAGAAGAAGAATATCCTGAGGTTGATTCACTTGATCTATCAGATAATTCAATTTTGATAGGCAGCTCCTCTTATCAAGGAGGTATAGTTTTATCTAGAAATGTTAGAGGACGATATCAGCTTACACCTGTTGTTGCACTTAAAATTAATTCTATTTCATCTTCAACATCCTCAATTTTTAACTCAATTTCAAACGTTACTTTACAGAAACTTAGTTTGAAATATCATTGCAGCATTATTGATACTGCTAAATATGAAGTACTTCTACTTAAAGGGCAACCTAAGGGCTCTAAACCAGCTTCTTTATTTATCACACTTCACATTTTAGAAGAGAACTTCTTCCAAGAAGTTTTCAGCACATTATCAGAGTTTGTCCGAGAGAAGAAAGTTGAATTCGAAAAACCTGATGAAAGTATTCTCAAAGAAATCTTTCCACTTTATGATAACATACTTCACATTTCTCACAATAATGAGGAAATCCAATTGATTCCTGAATCTGATAATATTTTAGAGGATAATACTGATGATAAGAATAATCAGGATAATGAGTTCATTGATGTCTTAGTGAAAGAAAACTCTGTTGAAACTGAAACAACAGAAGTAGAAGAAAAACAAGAAAATGATATTGAACTAGAAATAGTTGATGAACCTCAAACAGCTGAAACACAACAAGAGAAGAAAACTACAAATTCGAATCAAAAAGATATGATAAGAAACATATTGCTAGGAGAGCTGAACTTCTCAATTGAGAGTTTTCTTTCTGCTGCAAGAGGATACTATAAGAAAGCAATAGAAACTGCTGTAGATAACAAATATGAGGTTGATACTGTACGTTTCTTGAAAACTGTTCATCTCTTCTGTGAAAAAGAAAATATTCCTTTCTATTATCCTTCTTACTCATATCTCCTCAAGATTGTTGAATTTCTTGATATTGAACTGCCATCTTCAACAGAAATTGAGAATTTTGTAGATAGATTATCAGAAGAATATACTTCAATTTCGATTGATAAAAAGAACAAACAAAAATTGACTACTTTCTTAGATTCAAAATTCAAAATATCACAGAATAACGCATCTGAAGTTGTTCCAGATGTAAATGATTCAGCAGATATCACAACTATTCCACAACCACCTGCTAAAAGTAAAAAAGAATTATTAATTGATGGAGGAAATTAAATGTTAGAAGATATATTCTTACTTGAAATAATAGAATTCTATCTGAAGTTCTGGTTAATTTCTCTCGCATTGAGATGGATTTTATCTTTTCTCCCCGGGAGAATATTCGAATTAATAAGATTTACAGGAAACTTGATTAGATATCCAGTAAAGAGGCTTTTCTATTGGATATATGGTGTTAAAGTCCTTGAATCCGATTTAGAGAAATCTCTATTCAAAACCGAGGAAGTTGATGATTTTGACTGCAAAATGACTGCAAATATTCTTGCACCATTACTCATACTAACATATATTGGTTCATTCGTTCTATACTGGGCTAATCAGCTGTATGATAATTCACAATATAATTGGATTGGTATTGTTCTTTTCATACTAGGTTTTGCTATAATACTAACTTCAGCTCCAGACTTCAGAGAATCTGAAGAATTACTTAAAACAAACATTAAATCCATTTTCAAATGGTTTGCAAAACTTGCTTTCTTTGCACTTCCAACATACTTCGTTTTACATTACTTCGTTAATATTGAAGCTCTTGCGCAGGGCATGTTCTTTGTAATACTTTTGATTCCCCTTTATCACCATAGAAGGAAGAACACTGGAGAAAAATGGGTAAAATCTAAAAAAGCAAAATTATTAGAGGCTGATCCTTTTGGAGAATGAAATTGATTTAAGTGAAATTGTTGATAAAGTTCTAGAAGATGTAGAATCCTCTCTGGGAAAATTAGAAAAAAACTTCAAAATTAATCAACTTGATGATAAGCTTCAACAAAAACAGGAAATGATTGAAGAAAAAGATAAACTCCCTTACCCAAGTATAAGATATCCCACTTCAGATCAGAATAATGAAATCAACAATAATTCATTTGTAAAAAGTGACACTGTTCCAGAGCCTATAATCAGTGAGACTAAGGTAGAGAGAATAGATGAAACTATAGTAGAAGAAGTAGAAGCTAGTGTTGAAGAGGATTACGAAAAAATTCCTGTTATTCAAAGTATACCATTAATACCAGTTGAACAGAGAGAGACTGTAAAACAAAGTATTCTTCAATATACAGAAGCTTTGACTACAGAAGAGGAAGAAAAAGAAGTCGTGATTCAAGATGAGCCAACACTAGAAGAAGATATTCATTTCATAGATATAAAGAAAGAAATAAAGCTGTTACATATATTTGGACCTCCAGGTTCAAGCAAAACTACAATTGGTATCCAAACAGCAATAGAAATTGTTCCAAGAAAAACATATTATTTCATTACAAGTCATGGAACTTCTGTTCTTAAAAGAGTAAAACAGATGATTACTGATAGTCGCTGGTCAGATTTTAAGGATATCAAACAATGTTTCTTTCCAGTCCAAATAAATAACTTAGATGAGCTTGAGATCCAGCTTGAAAAGCTAACTAAGATTCATCCAGAAGAGTTAGGAATGATAGTAATCGATCATGTTACTGATTATATAAGAGGACAAATTCACAAAGAGGAAAAACGTGTACAGCTAAGAAATCTCATGGAGAAACTCTATCTTATAGCTGATGATAAAGCCTGCAAAGTATTGATCATAAATGGTTTTTCCTACAAGGATTCAGCTCCAGCTGAAGATATTATTGAATCATTTTGTGATATGACGATCAAAACAAAAGTGGAGGATTTCAAATCAAAACTCACATTTCATAATGACGAAATTGAATTGTTATTGGATAATTCAGGGATAACTAATCTTCATTTGAATGTGTATTATTAGGTGATAAAAATGGTACTAACAATTGAACAAGAGCTGGTCGAAACATTAGCTAGAAAATGGTTATCTGAAGGTAAACTTGTCACTGCTGAATTAACCATTCCAATTATCAATCAAATTTACTATGATAATTACCTAGAGGGGAGAGATTACGTTAGAATAGATTTAGCAGCTTTAGACAAAGAGACAGGTGAGATTATCTTTGTTGAAGCTGAAAATGGTCTCTATTTACAACACCCTCAGATCTATCTGCCTTTCTGTCATTCTCTTTACATACTCTGTCCTAAAGATGATTCATCATTTAGAGAAGAACAGGTTAATTGGAGTAAGAGTCAAGGAATTGGTATTATAGAAAAGAATGAGGATGGAGAATTAATGGAATCATTAGAAGCAGAATTTAGAAAAATTAATCCAGCCGTAGAAGCATTTGTTAAATCACGATTATTGAAAAAAATTGAGAAGGAGAGGAAGTAAAGATGTCAATATTATTAGCAAGAAGAAGAAAAAAGAAATTTGTAGGATCAAACAAATCTATATACATAATTAGAAAAGAAAATAGGATTACCCTATATGCAGCTTTT
Source organism: Candidatus Heimdallarchaeota archaeon AB_125 (assembly GCA_001940755.1). Taxonomy (GTDB): domain Archaea; phylum Asgardarchaeota; class Heimdallarchaeia; order Heimdallarchaeales; family Heimdallarchaeaceae; genus UBA460. The sequence continues at coordinate 2,846 of MEHH01000160.1, read as the reverse complement.
ATCATTAAACCTCATAAGGAAATAACTGAAGAGCCACCAAACAAAAGAAATAGCTGGAAACGAAACCAAGAATTTGACGATAGAGATTCTTCTGTTTTATCTATTGTTTCACAGGTTAAGAGATTAAAAACTTCATTCCACAGAATTTTTCTCCCAGGCAATGTTAAGCGTAAAAACCAAATATTAGATGAGACAAAGAAAACAGCTGATTCTACTCTTATTGATCAACTGTTTGAGGATAAAAACAAGAATATTGATGTAAAACTGTCATTCTATCTTTTGAGGACTTGGAAACAATATGACCTCTCAGCATCTTTTCAAACAATGGAAGATTTAGTTGAAGATTTTGTTTATCTACTTAGAAATGAACTGAAACAAAAACTAGAAGGTATTGGAACTGTTGGAAGACTCTTAGATTCTACTTTGGAGGAATTGGTTCTTTATGGAACCTTAGATAAAACAAATTTCCTTACTACTGGAAAGAAGTTATTCAGTGAGCTAACTAGAGATTACTCTGTAATAGAGAAAGACGACCAATTTCGAAAAAGCTTCATTCCAGGACCAGCGGTTGATAAAAGGCCTGAGGGATTGTTTACTTTTCCTACAGGTATTGAATCAGATAGTTCTGCAGCACTTGGTATAACTGAAAATGATACTACCATCGGATTACCAATGAATGCTTCTTACCCTATCCTAATTGCTGGAGATAAAAAAACAAGAGAAGTGATAACCTGCAAATTATTAGAACAAAACAAGAAATTCATCATTCTTGATCCAAGAATGAATCTTGAGTTTGAGGATAGAATAAATGTTCCTTTTGATAGTTTGACTCTAGGTGAAAACTTCTTCCTAAATGTTTTAACACCTTTGATGAAAGAGTTTATTCCGGAAAAACTATCAGCTCAATATCTGGGGAATTTCATAGATTTAATCAGGTTGATAAGTGAAGTAAGAAGTGATGGAGCTGTACTTCTTCGTGATCTTATAGACTTCTATGTTAATGATTATCATGAAGAACAAGATGATATTTTGTTTCCACATAATGAAACAAATGTTTCTCTAAACGACCTCTACACTATGTTGACTGTAGAGCCTGGAGGTCTTGTAATCACTGATTTCCAACTATCTACTATTAGATCACTCATCAATGAAATCAGAGATCCAAGTATATCTGCTGACACAATTGTGAATGATCAAAAAGGATTGCAAGAGCTATTCAGTAGTAATAAAATAATAAATTTCAGTTCGCAAGGGTATAAGATCCAACGATTGTTCATATATTCATTTTTGTTACAACTTTCAATTTATGATCAGCTAACAAAAGATGAAGAGGAAATTATAATCTATATAGATGATGCGGAATTATTTTTCTCTTATGGTAGAGATAAATCAATCCTTGCTCATTTAATTAAGAAATTAGAAAACAGCAGGTTCAAAGTAATTTTATCAACTCCTTATCCATCACATTTAGCTCCTGAGATATTTGATCTAACTTTCAACAGAATAATTGGAAGCTTAAAATCTGCAAAATGTGTTCGTTTAATTTCTGATACACATGGTTTTGGTATAAATCAAGTTGATTTCATTAGAAGACTTCCTAAAAACAAGTTCATGTTATTAAGAGAGGATTTAACGGAGAAACCACTCCTCTTGCAAATGCTTCCTGATGATATAAATAGGCATGAGAACCAACCAATCCAAAGACAAACAAGGGAAACTTCAGACTCTTTTGAGATATCAGAAAAAGACAATGAAAATATTCGTATGAACTATGAAGATTTTGCACAGTTACATCCAATAATGATAGAAGTTCTCTCAAAGCTTTCTTCCAAAACTAGTAGAGGAATTAACACAGAATCAATAGTAAACTTATTTCCTAAATGGTCAAAAGATGAAGTAAGAGAGGCAATTTCAGCTTTGGAGATGTTTGGATATATCTTCTTCGAAACAGTTGATTCTAAGGGGAAGAAGAATGAATTCTGGACAAGAATTACTCCAAGAGGTAAGAAATTTTTAGACAAGCTCAAATTCGCAAAACTAGTTGAATCTAGCAATAAAGAAGTCAAAATAACTGATGTAGAGAAAAGAGAAGCTTCTGAGAGAATAGAAGAATTCATTGAAACACCCACTATAATTCAGAGACAAGAGGATGAAGTAGGTTCAATCTTAATTAAAAAACTCCAAGTAATCAGAAAGATAGTTCGATCAACCAGAGATTCATCAGACCTTCCGGTGGATAAATTAGATACTCTGAACTCGTTTCTCATTCAAATCGATCCATTGCTTTCAAAAGACTATTCAGGTGAAAAATACAAACTACAGAAATTTCTGATTTCCCTACAAGAACTACTTGATGAGGAGAAATCTATTGAAGCAATACCTCAAAAAATTCTTCAACAGATATTTCAGAAAGCACTATCGATTATTGATGCTATTCAAATTAAAGCTACATATGGAGAAGAAACAACTTCATCTAAAGACGACGAGTTTATTGATAAAATTATAGAAACTGAGTTAAGTACTGATAAGTGGCAAGATTTTGATAGAGATATTTTTCTTACAGAAATTCCGGAACTATCAGCTATTTCGAAAGATAGAGAACAGATTTTAGATTTACTGAATTCAGAATTTCCTGAAGAAGTCATCAAAGGACTTGAATTATCTGCAAATCTACCAAAAGATGAATTCATCGACAGTACAAGAAAAGCTCTTGCTTCATTGCTACAGATTAAGACTCTTTTCTTTCCAAATATGGATTCAAAACATTATCTAGAAGAGATAAACTCGTTCTTCAAATCTACAGGTTATCCTGAACCTTTTGAAAAATCACAACAGCTGTTATGGGA
>MEHH01000159.1 GCA_001940755.1 Candidatus Heimdallarchaeota archaeon AB_125 | reverse complement strand
CAGAAAAGTTGTTTTGCCTGTTCCGCCTTTATAGCTATGTACACTAATTGTTTTCATTTATTTACTCTCCTTAACAAAATATCTTACTTCAGTACCTCGACCAGCAGGATTATCTTTACTTGGCTTTTGAATTGGGACTCTTTCTCTATCTAGAAATCCTTCGTTAAATAATGCTACTAGATATCTAGATTCTAGATTAAATGCTCTACCTGTAACTTCTGCAACCTCTTTACATGTAGCTTTACCAATCTTTTGAACTGTGAAATAGGTTTTGATGTGGGACTTGTTAATTTTAATACCAGAATCAAGAGCAGATTTGGAGAGAATATCCAAAGCTGATAAACCAGTCTGATCTATTACATCATCACCTAATTTACCCTCAATTCTCTTCAATCGCTTACTTATGTCTTCAAGTAAACTAATCATTTTTTCGAAGTGTTTTTCTGACATTAAATAAAGAATATTAAAGAGATATATAAATATATCGGAATATTGATATTCACCAGTATGCTTCAATTAAACGGCAGCAAAATCCCCAAGAGAAATGTTTATAAATATCTCAACATATTGATATATTGATACACATGAAAAGAAAAAAACTTATCACACTAATTTTTGTGCTAGTTGGATTGGTTTTACCTACACTGCTAGTGCAATCTAAAACTACGATTTTTTTAAATGAAACAAGTCCTTTAGAGACTAATATTACAAGCTCTTTAGATAATGTTACTATCGAAATGATTACAGATCTTCCCTCATACAGAGATGACAATATTCCAAGTATTCTTCCAGGTGAACCCTTTACAGTAAGATTCAATGTAACAAATAAAGCAGACCAGATTCTCAACATGCTTGAATTATCATCTGAAGCTAATGAATTCGGAGCAATACTTAATCCATCTACATCTACTAAGGATTCTCTTGAGGTAGGAGAATCATGGTTAACAGATGAACAAACTGTACTTACCGTAGCAGAAGGAGGAGAAGGAGGAGCAGGTGCAACATCCTCTGCTCTTGATTTAGCCATTGTACTTGATCAATCTGGTTCTATGAGTGAAGAGATAGAAGCTCTTACAAATGAGCTAATTAATGTAGTTGATGAGATTGATTCCGAAGTTCCCAACCTTCGTGTTGGACTATTGCTCTTTGGTGGGAGCTCACAATACAATCCATTACTTTCACCAAGTCTAATTCATCCTTTAACTTTTGAAGTTTCAGAAATTGTCAACGTTCTTTCGAGAACACAAGCAACTGGTAGTCAAGAACCATGGGGCGACGCATTATATTGTGCTAAAAATTACTTAGAATGGCGAACTGAAGCAGTTAAGTTAGTAATATTAATCACTGATGAACCAAACAATAGTGGCTCACTCATAAAAAACGCTGTTGATCTTACCAATCTCTATCACCAATATGCAGATAGTGAATTCATACTATGTACAATACTAGCTAGTGGCTGGTATGGTACAACTAAAGAAGAACTAATGGAAGGAGCCGAGATAACTGAAGGTACTTTTATCGAAATTGGTAGCGAGTATCCTCAAACAGGAGATATACCTGAAATTATTGGTGAACTTATTGTACTTTATGCTGTAGAAATGGATCTAAAATTAACAGTTCAATTATCTCATGAAATCGAACTGGGCGTAAGAGAAGGAATTGAAGAGACCTTCGTCGTTCTATTGGATGATCTCCCTCCTGAGATTGATACATGGGTTTATTTCAGTGAAGATTTCCTTACAGAAGAACTTTATGTCAATATTATGAGTGAAGTAAAGGATGTTACAGGATTACCCTTTGTAGAAATCTATTACAAATTCGATGATGCACCATTTTGGACTATAACTAATGCAACTGCTCTATTCAATGACTCTTATTGTTTATCTTTAGTATTCAATAACCAACAGCAATTCTTGTACTATCAAATCTATACAGAGGATTGGCTCGGAAATGAGATTTATGATGAAGAGCAAACAATAAATCTCTCGAATAGCTACCAATATTCGATTATACCAGCATCCACTAAGAAAGACATAATTCTTTTTCCTAATCAAAACATAATTTTTAGATTAGTAGGAGATTTAACAGAAGATTCCTATGGACTGATAATTGGCAATACTTATGAAACATATAACATAATTGCAGCAGATGTAGAAGATTCAATAATTTTCTTAGAAAATAATGCATCATATTATGATTCATTCATAATACCTACAGGACACACTGTAAAGATTGCTCTGATGTCTACTGAGTATGTAAATGTAGTAATCGCAAATGTCGTCCCCCAGATAATTGAGTTCAATGAAACATTCAAAGTTGAAATAGATGCTGACGACGCATATCTGTATAAGGTTGATAATACATTCACAAATAAAAAGGATCGACAATTTTATGCAGACTCAAGGGAAGTTCAAACAGGAATTTATGTGTTCAAAGCAGCAGATATGGAATTCTTGGATAAGCATTATGCAATCGTAGAATTAGAGGAAGAGGAGTACTTCATTCTAGTTGTTGCAGATTATCATTATGGAGAAATAGATGTAGGTTTTACCTTTGAAGAAGATTACACACCTTACAATCATTACTATAAAACTTCATCTTGGCCTATCATTGTGACTTTGTTTGGTTTAGCTGCATTGCTTGGATTGCTTAAAAGAAGAAAAAGGTGATTTGATGAAAATATTAAAAGCCTTCTTTCTTTTTTTAATTGCTATTTCTTTAACAATGATATCTATTCACACCACAAATGGAATGACTCCTATTGAGGATATTTCAATAGATGCTGTAGATATCAGTTATGGGTTACAAGTAAGCACTAATATGAACAATAGTGAGTATTTTTTACATGTTGAAGGAGAAGTATTTGAATTTAGTATTTCTGTTGTTTCCTGGGGAAATTCATCTCCAGGACCGTATAATGGATTAATGGTTGAATTAGTTACTGACTCTACTAATTCAGTTCATGACAGTTGGATAATTAATCATGGAGACTCCAGTACCCACTTCTTTACTAGTGTTACAGAGATCAATGATATTGTGAGAATCAGAGTAAACGCTCTTTACATAGAAGAGTGTATTTTCGATTTGACAACATCAGATGCATATCCGATTTGGACATACAGCTTGAATGTTCTACTGGAACAACAGCTTGAGTTTAGTGTTGAAAGATTTGATATATACTATTCGAGCATAGAAAAATTAGTGCTCTCTTTAGATAGTAGATATCTAGATTCAGACAATTATACTCTCCATCTTCTGGATTATGCAGAATATATTGTTGAAACTGAAACAGATAACTTTGCTTTAAGTGATAAATCAGATATGAATTTGGAGGTTGAAGAAGGAGTGTATGAAGGAGAATGGTATGAAGTTACTTTTGATTTTGAAGGATATGATCCATCGAATGAAATCATACTTCGGATGTATTATGACCACGTTCAAACAGAGAACATTGTTAGGTTGTTTCTAAATAGAGGAAACAAGGATATACATCAAATCCCCATTGACAGTTACCATTCTAATTGGCTCTTTTTATGGACAATTGAAGAAGAGTATACCTATATCTATCCTCCACCATTTAATTTTAAACCACTAATCTATACAATTGTATGTATTGGATATTTAATTGGATTTTTCACTGTATTTGGGGTTTATAAGCACAAAAAAGATAGAAAATCAACAGAATTTGAACTTAATAAGAACAAGGTTGAATATTCACCAAATCATTCATACAGTATTAATTTCAAAAGTACTGAGATGAATTATGATCTAGTTACAAAAGAAGCTGTAACAGTTGCCTGTTCAATATGCATGCAAACTATATCTGACAAAGAAAGTATAATACGCTGTCCTTCTTGTGATATTGCTTTTCATAAAAATCATCTCTACCAGTGGGTAGTAGGAAATGGTACTTGTCCAGCATGTAAAGTAAGACTAAAAATTCAACAACACTAATTCTCTTTTTTTTCTTTTTTTTTTGTCATGTCTGTATGTTAGTTTTTTTAAATGCATTCGCAAGTAACAGTTCAAAAGGAGTCTATTACAAAAATGACACAAGCAGCTTACATCCTTCTAAACGTCCAGTCTGGTATGTTAGAAAAAGTTCAGGAAGGACTCAATGATATTGCAGAAGTTACAGAAGTCTACGCAGTATATGGTATTTATGACTTAATTGTAAAAATTGAATTTGATACAATGGACGAATTAAAAAATCAAGTCTTAAACAATAATATAATTGTGGAAGGAGTAAAAAACTCAATGACTATGATTTGTGTCAACTAAGCTTCATTCTTTTGAATCTCTTGGTTTTGACAGAATATTCTCAATTCTTTCTACTAGAACTGTAGCAGGTATATCAAAAGTTGTTATTTTGGCTCTTCGACCTCTTTTACCTTCTTCAATTGGTCCTACACTTTTGCCAATCACACCTACCTTATCCAATGTTTCAATAGCAGATCGAAATGTTGATTTTCCTCGTGATTCGTCTCCATATTCTTCACAAGTTACAAGATAGCTATCATACCCTTCATCTACGGTAGTTGACGTTACACCTTTTTGAGATAACTTTCTTGCAACTCCTAATGCAGCTAATAACTCGTGATCTCTAAGCTCAGACAATACATCCCTCCTCAATTCGGGATACACATCAGCTTTTGCAGCTCTGATATAATCAGGAACTATAAAATTTTCTTGTTTTAAATCAGCCAATTTGCCAGACCTATAGAGAATTTCTATACCATGCCTAGCATTTTGTGACGAGGCACATATATCTGCAATTAGATTAAGAGTCTCTTCTGAGTAAGAAGTTGGATAAAGAGCCATACTTGCCCTATATTCAAGAATTTCTAATAGTTGATCTCTTGAATAACCTGAGATATCCATTTGGTCATGAATATGTCCAGATAATGGAACATTAAGAAGAGATTTCCATTCAGTTGGTCTTGATATGATAATTGTTGAAATCATACTCTGTTCAGAACCAAAATATTCTCCAGCATGAAAAATACTCAAAATATCTTCAGAGTTTAGCATGTTAGCTTCATCAAGAGCAATAATCAGTCTGATATCCTCTCGCGATAATCGTTTTACTAACATATCAAGAATTTCTTCATCACTAAAACCTCGTGATTGTATATGAAAATGTTCTGACAAAATGTTTCGTAAAATAGCTGTTTTGCTCCTAAATGAGTGACAGTTATAATAAAGAAACTTGACATTAATACCTCTAGAATTTGCAGTGGATTCGAATCTCTTCATCGTATATTTACACAAATTTGTTTTACCAATTCCAGCATTTCCCACTATTGCTACATTGACTGAAAAAGAGCCTTCTTGTCCCAATAGAGATCTAAAATTCCTTGCTAGTCTCTTTATTTCTTCTTCTCTTCTAGGTAGTTCTGGTGGGATATACTCAGGATAGAGAGTCGATTCATTTTTGAAAATAGATTTTCCAAACATAGCTTCTTCAACGAAATCAAAACCAGACATTGTATCTCCTCAACAAAAAATACATTTACTCTTTAATAAAAAATCTTCCGCTCGAATAGGTTTTAGTACCATAATTAATTTTATTAGAAGCAAAATCACAGTTTATATTGTTTAAAGGGTGTATTAGATGGAAGATAATCAAGAACTATCCAAACTAAAAGTGCATATCATTGACTATGATGAGGTTCCTGGTGATCTATTTCCTTTCTTTGTTTCCTATAGAATGTTCTTTGATGAACAGATTAAATGCTATGGATTCTTCCTTGAACAAGACTTGGTTGCAGTTACAGCAGTAATCCCTGATGAACCCAATTATGATGGAGGTTTTGTTCCTGTGGGGTGTCCTATAATTTATGTTTTTGAAGTAAGAGAGGATATGCGAAGAAAGGGTCTTGGCTATGAATGTGCTCAAGTTTTAATTAATAATGTAATTGAAGAAGATACTATTCAATTATGCTGTTCTCCTTTTGTGCAACCCTTTTGGTCAAAAGTTGGGTTTGAGATAATGTTTTTCGATCAATCTCTCTATATGAATAAAATGGTATTAAAAAAAGAAGATAAAGAAGGTTAAGGTTTTTTACGACCTTGGACCACCTGAAGATATTCTTTTCATAATCATTCCTTCCAATAAATAAGGATTCAAATTCATAGCTAGATTAAGAGCTTCAGTTAGTCTACCTTCACTGTTAGAATAAATAGTCATAAGTTTCTCATCTTTTTTACAGAAATCTCCAACCTTCTTATGTAGGTAAATTCCTGCTTCTTTATGTCGTGGGGTTCCAGCTGCTTTTGCAATTCTCTTAACTGCATAATTTGATAATTTTACTATGTAACCATCCTTTGGAGCTAAGATATCAGATGTATATTCACCAACAGCAACACCTTCAGCAGTTATAGATGAATTTCCTCCTTGAACTCCAATAATTTCTTCCATTTTTGCTTTAGCTTTACCTTTTGTTATATAATCTGCTGCTAAAGTTGCCCCTTGTCCAGGTGGAGCAAGTCCTGCTAATTCAAATAAAATACCCGAGAGCTCATTGCTCTTCTCAAAAACACTTGTTGGACCTTTACCCATTAATACATCTAAAGCTTCTCTAGCCTCAAGAGCAGGACCA
>MEHH01000158.1 GCA_001940755.1 Candidatus Heimdallarchaeota archaeon AB_125 | reverse complement strand
CATCAAAGAAGTTGCTTATCAGGCATCAAGAGCTCCTTCTTGTGCAAACAAACAGCCTTGGAGATTCGTTTTCGTTAAGGATAAAGAAGTACTTACACAACTTCATGAAGCTCTCAGTGGTGGAAATTACTGGGCGAAAAAAGCTTCCATGTTGATAGCTGTTCACTCTAATCCAGAATCTGGGTGTATAATAGGACCTAAAGAATATTATATCTTTGGAACAGGTATGGCTACAGCACAGCTCATGTTGTCAATAGTTGATAAAGGATTAGTTGCTCATGCTATGGCAGGTTTTAATGAAAGTCTAGCAAAAGAAATTCTACATATTCCTAAAGAAAATATTCTTATAACAATTATAGCTGTGGGGAAGAAAACAGACGATTTAAGTAAGCTTGGTGAAAAGCATCAAGAAATAGAAACTAAGAGATCTGTTCGAAAGCCATTTGAGGAAACTGCTCATATCGATGGTTATAAGTAATAATATCCTTATCATATTACAGAGAAATGCCATAATCTTTTAAAAAGGAAAGAAAGATTTTATATTGTTTAGAGGTGAATTTATTATGCTTAAAGAAGTACTAGACAACATCAAAACTTCTATCTCCAAAATTTCTAAAGAGATATCTTTTCTAATTTTAGTTCAAACAGTTTTAGGATTTATCATAGGAATTTTATTCTTTATAATTGTGGAAGTTGTCTTTGCTGGTGCTCCTGCTGTTTTTCTAACATATAACATAGTAGACACCTACTCATTCATTGATGGATTATCAGCGACCTCAGGTTACATATCAATTCTGGGGAAGGTTCTTGGACCTATTACTATTATATTCTCACTCCTTTTCTTTGCTGCATCTATTCTAGTAATTTTCTCAATTTTCAAATTAAGTATAGAATTTAAGAAAATTGGAGATACAGAGAAAACCTTAGTTCAAGCTCCAAGCATAAGACTGTGGTTACTTCTATATTGTACTCTTACATCACTGGCTTTCTTTTTACCTTTCTTTGGATGGATAATTGCACTGATTCTTGCTAATGCTGGTATCAATGTAGCATTTTATAAGTTTCAAGTAATTCTAAGCAAATATGGCTTTAAACCCCAAGTAGTTAGAAATACAGCTTATCTCATTCTTTCAGGAAGTTTCATTAAAATCATATTTGGAATTCTAATGTTCGTACATATTTACTTCTTTATAGGAATAATTTTAGGGAATATTTTCTATTCTTTTGCTTTTTGGAATTTGAAGAATCACATCAGATTCATTGCTCCAGTTATGAGAGATGCACCTCCTCCTCCATCTATTCCCGCACCTTCAAGTCCTCCTCCAAGACCAGTTATTGGAGCAAATGGTAAAATTGAAGTTGCTAAAGTTCCATCTCCTCCAGCTTCTGAATTTGATGAGGAAACTTAGTTATAGATCAAACTAATAAGAATTGAAAGACTAGATATAGTAATTTCTTTTTAGAATTACTTTTTCAAAAACTTAAACCAAACAAAAATTGAAGCTGAGATAACAGGGACTCCTATTCCTAGAGATGTTCCTAGAATCAACTCAAGATTCCATTTTAATCTGAATTTTGCAGAACCTTCACCATCATAGAATGCTGAATCTATTGAAAGATGCCCTCCTTCATCAACTACAACAATTGAAATTTCATGACGACCATCAGTAACTTCTGGTAAATTATATTGTATTGTTAATGGTTGCCAGTATTTTGGAAAAGTTATATTATCGCTTTGTACTAGTTGATCATCTAGATAGATGAAATACTCTCCTGTGAAATTTGTTTTAGATCTGAAATTATACCAAACATCCCATTCAAAATAAGGATTGCTTTTTGAATCAATTAGTCTTGGTTCTGAAGTAATTGGAGCAAATCTTATTCTATCCATAGTATAAATTGCATACTTTAGATTTTCTTCCTTTGGAGAAGAGAGTTCCCAAAGTATCTCTCCATCATTATTTACTTCAACAATTTTTGCTCCTTCGGTTTTTCCTTTATACAATGTGTAACCAAATACACCTAACTTATTACTGTTAGGGAGTAAATCACAATCCCCCCAAATTAAACTCCAATATTCCTCTGTTCCTATCCACTCCCAAGTCACATTTGCTTGCATTTTGTCCTCATCAATTGTTATTTCTACTAATCTTGAATCATGATTGGTTGCATCAGTTTGGTTGTGATTATCATTGTCAAAAAGAAGAAATTTATTATCACCTATTTTTTCAAGACTGTGACTGTGAAACCAAAGAAATTCCCTTAAATCACCATAGATATCATAGTTGGAAAAATTTCCATATCTTCCCAAAGCCCAAATTAAATCACCAGTTTGACGATCTATTTTGTAAAACGTATTTGTACTTCTACCGTTTAAGTATATGACATCTTCATCCTCATCGATAACAAGAGAATTAGCATGAAAAACATCACTACTTGAATTAAAAAAATCTTCAAATGGGCAAATTTGTGAAATATTAGTATAGTTCTGTGTATCTAGACTCCTAATGAGATGACCACTTGAATTATACTCATTAATATAATCATAACTATAAAATTCTTCATCTATTTCAGTCACATATCTGTTGAAAGTATAATATGTGTCTCGAAGATAATCGTACTCTACTTCATGATGTCCTTCAAAATTCAAGTTTACTGTGACATTTGTTTCTAAATTCCAGAGCTTAGCTCCTCCACTTTCTCCATACACTAAAGTTGTAGAATTAATGAATTCAACAGGACAATCTGAAACAATATTATTATGACTAATCTCCCTTTCTGTATGAATATTTCCTTCCAAATCTGTTATCAGAATTTTACGACTAATAAACATCGAAGTGTCATATGTGATTAAATCGAGCACATAAAGATTGTAGCCTTCAAATCTTTCAGATGAAATAGTATCATGAGAATTAAGGATCTGCAAATTTGAAGATGTTGAAATATAACCATTAATTCCAGTTATTTGAACTATTAATAAACTGAAAATTAGCATAGCTAACTTAAGTTTACCAAATTTGGATACTAATAATCTTTTCTTGATACTCATTCCAATCTTGTAGATGCTTTGTAACTTATATGTTTATTGAAATGTTATGCTCTTTTCTTTTTTAGATAACCCTTCTTATTTAAAAAAATGAACAAAACTACAAATGCAATTAATAAAGTAGAGCTAGGGATACCGATGGACAATCCAAGTTTTAGTGACTTTTTCGCTATACCTTTGAAAGTAAATGTTCCTGTAGAACTGAATCTATCAGATTCATTTGAAAGGTGTCCAGCCTCATCAGCTACAATCAAGGAGATATTATGGGTTCCAGCTGTTATTTCATCAACCTCATACTGTACTTGAGTAGATTGCCAGTAACGTGGAAAATCAAGTTGTCCAGTTTCAACTGTTACACCGTCGATATCTATAAAATAGGATCCAGTGAAATTAGTTTTTGATCTGAAATTATACCAAACATCCCACTCTAAGTAGCTAGAATTAACCTCTTCAATAAATCTTGGAGTTGAAACAATGGGCGCAAATCTTATTCTTTCTATCTTATATACGCCAAAAACCTCGTCATCAGCTTTAGGAAAGCTAAACTCCCAAGTAATTTCTTGGGAGCGATTCACTTCAACTAATCTTGCTCCTAATTCAGTGTTTGGATGACCAGTTGTTCCAAAAACACCTAAAACATTATTATTTGGTAGAATATCACAATCCCCCCACCAACCACTGAAATAATCTATTGAGGAAATCCACTCCCATGAAACATTGGCTTGCATTTTATTCTCATCTATAGTTATTTCTAATAATCTGGAATGAAGATTGTTAGCATTGGTCTGATTGTGTGTGTCATTATCAAAAACTAGGAATTTGTTATCACCTATTTTTTCTAAGGAATGAGTATGATAAAACATGATTTCTTGCTGATTACCATAGAAATCATAAAGAGTAAAATTACCATATTCTCCTAAAGCCCAAATCACTCCTCCAGTTTTATGATCAATTTTAAAGAAAGTATTTAGATTTCGCGAATTTAGGTAGATCACATCCTCTGCTTCATCATAATATGCTGAGTTTGAATGAGTTAAATCTCTAAAACTTGATTCCATGTCTTCGAAAGGACACCAGTAAGATTCATTAACAATATCTAGAGTATTAAATTCCCAGACAAGATCACCTTCAGGAGAATATTCATGAATCTTATCATAAAGATAATCTTCTCCATCTATTTCTATAACTTCACCCTTTAACACAAAATAGGTATCATTTGCATAATTTCTCTCAGTATCATGATGACCAGCAAAACTAAAATCCGTAGTAACGTTAGTTTCTATATTCCACAACCTAGTCAAACCTAGTTCTGAATAAAGGATAGTAGTAGAGTTAATAAACTCAGCAGCATGATCAGCTAATCCACCACTTCCAGATATCTCTCTTTCAAAATAGATGTTTCCATCAAGATCTGTTATTAACATTGTTCGATTTACAATTATCCATCCTGCAGAGGTTCTTCTTTCTACAACAAAGAGATTATAACCCTCAAAACGGTTGCTAGTCTCAGAATTTAGAAATAGTATATCAATTGGTTGAATTACAATAGCAGTTAATTTTGAGGAATCGCTAAGAGGATATAGGCTGGAAATAAATACCAAAATTAAGAGTAGAGATGTTGCTTTTGTGAATCTATGATTAATCATTTTTGTAGTACTTCCAAGGTTTTAAACTGATATACTCTGAATATCTGTGAACAAATGAATATATCTATATTATGCTTCATTTTGATGAAGTGAAATATCCAAGTTTCTTAGAATTTTGTTCTTTGGATACTATTTAAAGTTGGAAAATCAAGCTCTTATAACCATGACCAGACCTAATAATCTGATAAATGAACAAAGTCCATATCTACTTCAGCATGCATACAATCCTGTCAACTGGTATCCTTGGGGAGATGATGCTTTTAAAAAAGCTAAGGAAGAAGACAAACCAATCTTCCTATCTGTTGGGTATGCTACTTGCCATTGGTGCCATGTGATGGAACACGAATCATTTGAAGATTCAGATGTAGCTACTAGTTTGAATGACAATTTCATCTCGATTAAAGTTGATAGAGAAGAGCGTCCAGATATTGATAGCATCTATATGACAATTACTCAAATGATGACAGGAAGAGGGGGATGGCCTATGACAATCATTATGACATCTGATAAGAAACCTTTTTTCGCTGGAACATATATTCCGAAAGAAGGGAGGTTTGGTATGACAGGTTTAATTGATTTACTTAGTCAGATTACTGAGATCTGGAAAACAAAAAGACAAGATGTCCACCAAACAGCTGAACAAGTAACAAAACATCTCCAAGAGTCATCAACTTTGACTCAAACCGAATATAACGGTGAAGAACTAATTATCAGAGGGTTTGATGAATTAAATAGCAAATATGATGAAATTCTTGGAGGATTTGGTTCGCAGCCAAAATTTCCTTCACCTCACAATCTACTATTCTTAATGAGATATTGGAAAAGATATAATGATGGTGTAGCTTTACAAATGGTTGAAAAAACATTGCAAAAAATGAGAATGGGGGGGATCTACGATCATGTTGGATTTGGTTTTCATAGATATTCAACAGATAGACATTGGCTTGTTCCTCATTTTGAGAAGATGCTTTATGATCAAGCTATGCTAGTTCTTGCTTATACTGAAGCATATCAGATTACAAAGAAAGAAATTTACAAAGAAACAGCTGAAGAAATTCTTGAATATGTAATGAGGGACATGACATCTCCTGAAGGAGGTTTTTACTCGGCAGAAGATGCTGATAGCGAGGGAGAAGAAGGGAAATTCTATATCTGGTCCTATAAAGAGATAACAAAAATTCTTAGTAAAGATGAATTAGAATTAGCAGCGAGAATATTCAATATCTTACCCACTGGTAATTTTCTAGATGAAGCTACTCAGCAAAAATCTACCTTAAACATACTTCATCTAAAGAGACCTATTAAAGAGCTTCTTGAAGAGCTGAATATAAGTAAGAAAGAGTTTGATGTTAAAATCGAAATCATTCGAGAAAAACTCTTTAGTCAAAGAAAACAAAGAATCCATCCTTTAAAAGATGATAAAATTCTCACTGATTGGAATGGTTTAATGATTGCAGCTTTTTCAAAAGCTTCAAGGATATTAAGGAATAAGAGCTATCAGCAGACTGCAGAGAAAGCAATAGATTTCATCCTTGCAAAATTACAACAAGAAGATGGAAGATTACTTCATCGATACAGAAATGAAGATGCTGCAATTATGGCAAATCTTGATGATTATGCTTTCATGATTTGGGGATTATTAGAATTATATGAGACTAGTTTTAATCCTAAATATCTAAATGAAGCTATAAATTTGAATGTAAAGCTTATTGATCATTTCTGGGATAATGAATCGGGTGGGTTTTTCTTTACTCCAGATGATGGAGAAGAGCTTTTAGTTCGTGAAAAACCAGTTTATGATGGTTCAATCCCTTCGGGTAATTCTGTAGCAATGCTTAATCTAGTAAAACTATCCAAGATGACATCAGAAGCTAGTTTGGAACAGAAAGCTGATGATTTAATGAAAACTTTCGCAAAACAAATTAATCGAATTCCTTCTGCATTTTCTTTCATTTTATCATCTCTAGATTTTGCACTAGGCCCATCTTTTGAGATAATACTT
>MEHH01000157.1 GCA_001940755.1 Candidatus Heimdallarchaeota archaeon AB_125 | reverse complement strand
TTTTTATTTCTTAAATTAAACAAATCTGTAACTAATACATCGACTATTGATTTTTCTATTCCTATTACAGGGTCATAGACTTCATTTTTTGCATAATGTAATTCTTCTCCCTCACTACCCTTGTCTTCTTTGTTTACCTTTGAACCAATCATTAAGCTCTTTTTTGAAGCATCCTTTTCAAAAAAGAGGTCAAGTTTTACCATTGGTTTGCTCAGTCCGTATTTCCTGAGATTTTTAGGTTTTTCGTCAATAAATCTTTTAATTTTGGCGTTATCAAATTTGTCCAAAATTGCCGTAATCACAGGTAGTTCAGCCGGATATTTAATCGGTTTTTTTATCTCCCATTCCTTAAACGCTACTTTCTTTATTTCAAAAGTCTTATTTGGATATGTGAGAATAATACGGTTAACATCATTCTTATCAATTTCAAGCAGCTTTTTTCCCCTGAATTCAAACAGACTTTTTTTCATATATGTTGACATCATATAATTCGTCAGGAATATCTCGCTATCAGTAGTTCTCTGCGCAAAGACCGCATTCCCAACAGGATTTTTGTACCCTATAAGAAGACTGTCTTTTTTTCCATCTTTTGTTATAAGACATAGTTTCATTTGTGGAGGAGCCAGACCAAAACTCTCGGAATCTTCACCAGTTTCAGAAACAATTCCCTCATTTTCAGCAATTATAGACTTAGATAATTTTAAAGACCTTCCAGAGATAATTAAGAGAGTTAGACTAGGAGAGAAGAACTTAATATTCAAATCGGATCTTCATCTGTAGATAAAACAGTTTTCAGTTTCGAATATGATACAAAGGTCCTTGTTTACATCACTGGAGAAAGAGATGACGACCTCTATACAGAATTCGATTACATCTTTTCAGTTACTGAATTGGATGCTCCAAAATTGAAACCTGGAGAAATCGTTGAATATGAAGATAGTTTCTTAAGTTTTGGAATAGATGTAAAAGATACTCAAATTGCTTATTTCAATATTTCAGCAGGATCAATAATGGTTTGGAGTGTTGATTATAGAGATAAAAACTTGGCATATGGAAGTTATTACACATTAGGAACTAATGGCCTAGGAGCAGCAAAGGTATTACTTCAACCAGGGTATTATTACTTCTTCAATCCAGTTGAAAGCTTATATGATTTTGATATTGAATATAATGCTGTTCTCGCAGAAGAATTCACGGGATCATCAGACTTTCTAATCAGTCAGCGTGATGGAGACCCTTCAAATTACAAACTATTTGAGATTACAAACGCAGACTTTGCTTATCATAATTATAATGTCAGCTTTCTTACTCAACTAAATAGAACTGTAGATTTTGAATATACTCTCTTCTTAGAAAACAATCCCGTTGCTGATTGGACCAGTGGAACAGACACTATAGGTAATCAACAGGTTGATGGAATTTATGAAGGATATCCAACAAATGATGTGCAATCACTGAATTTACTCTCAACTGGATAATCAACAACACGATACGTCTTCTTCCAAGTATATGATATTTACAATAATACTGGATACTCTGGACCCAAGGGAGATGCATTCACTAGCCCTGAAACTGTAGAGCTTAGTTTCAAAACAGATCCAGGATTCCCTGAAACCTTTGATAATACAAACGTACATTTCATTCCAGCAGAAGCTGTTGATGGTAGTTTTACAGTAACTGAAAGTTTCAATAATGATACTAACGATTATGACTTCTACTATATACGTGCAGAAGTTCCTGAATATACTTGGTATATGGTTGAAATTATAATTGTTGATGGATATTTGGATTCTACTATGTACAACTTCATGAATGTTAATGGATATTTAGATTCCTTCTTCTGGATGAATGCTATCTGGAATAGATATTACTACATGGATGTCCTAAGTCCAACTCATTCCTTTGACTATGATGCATCTAATGTCTCTCGTGTTACCTTTGATACTGAATTTCGTGTATTTGATTCCAATATGATTTTTATGTTTGGCGTTGAACACATCGGATTGAGTGGTAGTATTGAATTTAAATTCATACCTCTAGCATGTGCCCCTATTTCTACAATAGCATCAGTAATAATGAAAGGACTAGGTATAGGAGGAATAATAGCACTATCTGCAATTGGTGGATTAATTGGTTTTGGTATTTTAGTATTCGTTGTATTTAGAGTAGTTATACCTAAAATAAAATCAAAAACTCCCGCAAGCCCTCCAAGTCAATACTAACCTTTTTCTTTTTTCTTTTTTCTTTTACTTAATAGTTCAAGAGATTTTTTTTCTGATTAAGTTGAAGAAATCAGTTAAGTCAACATTTCCTCCAGATATAATTACCCCCACTCTTTTATTCTCAAGATTAACCTTATTAGATAAGATTCCTGCTAAGGAAACAGCACCTGATGGTTCTACAACAAGCTTCATTCTTGACCATAGAAACTCCATAGCATTAACAATCTCTTCCTCAGTAACTGTAATTATATCAGTTACATGTTCTAAAATTATCTTGAAGGTATTAGAACCAAGAGAAACTCGTAGTCCATCTGCTATTGTATTTGGACTTAAAACTGGGTAATATTTCTTTTCTTTAAATGATCTATATGCATCATCTGCATTCTTAGGTTCAACACCTATCACCTTTGTTTTAGATCTCAATTCCTTTGCAGCTGTAACTGTACCAGATAATAATCCTCCTCCTCCACAAGGAGCAAAAATATAATCTAACTCCCCTACTTCTTTTATTAATTCATAAGCTGCTGTGCCTTGTCCTCCAATAACATTTAGATTATTGTTTGAATGAATCAGAGTATATCCATGTTCATCGATAAGTGCTTGAGTCGTTTCTTCTCTGTCGCCAGGTTTTGTTCCACAAAAAACCACATCTGCACCATAACCTTTGGTAGCAGCTACTTTTATTGATGGAGCATTTTCAGGCATAACTACAACAGCTTTTACTTCTGCCATTTTAGCTGCTAAAGATAGTGCTTGTGCATGATTACCTGAAGAATGAGTAGTTACACCCTTAGCTTTTAATTCAGATGACAAACTTGAGATAGCGTTATATGCACCTCTAAACTTAAATGAACCAGTTCTTTGAAAACTTTCCATTTTTAGAAAACAATTGGCTTTAGATAGTTGATTTAGTTTGGAAGAGGTCATAACTGGTGTTTTATTGATTATATCCTTGATTCTATTATGCACATTTTCTATCTTTTCAATCATATACTCTCACTTCAATGTTTGCTCTTACCTGTGAAATTGAAGGATTTCAGTTTAATTGCTGGACAATTCATGGTAACTCCTGTTGCAAGTTGTTTCCCTATCAGAGGAACGTCTTTGAGACAGGATGTAAGCTTATCAGTAAACCTGAAGTTCTTAGCTGCAGAGACAATTTCTCCGTCTTCAATGTATAAAATGCCATCTCTAGTTAAACCTGTAATTGCACCCATTTTACGGTTAACAAAGTTAGTATAATGCAACCTATTAACAAAGAAGCCTTTTTTGGTTTCCTCTATCATCTCTGGAATTGATGAATCTCCTGGATAAAGTGTTAGATTAATAGGCATAACCATTCCAAATATATAATCGCTGAAAGGTATAACTTGATGACCTGTACTAAGTGCTTTATCATTCAAGTATCTTGAAGCTATAGAATTATTATATACAATAGACTTTGGGATACCTTCTTCTATCAAGAAAACTGGTTTCTTCCTCACACCTTCTCCATCTATAGGTGAAGCAAGAAGTGTTTCAGGATTTAAAGGGTCATCTTGAAGAGTTAATTTTGAATCAAACATTTGAGAGCCTATTTGGTCTGTAACGAAACTTTGTGACTCATGATATCCTAATCCATTAAATCCAAAAGACAAAAATCTCATCAAAGTGCTTGCTGCTGTTGGTGAAAGTACGACCTCATACTCACCTGGTTCATAATCTACTGAAGAACAGGTACTTACAGATAATTCTGTTGCCTTTCTGGATAACTCCTCTGGTTTAAATAAACTAGGATCTCTTTCATATTGTTCTTCTTTTGCATATCCTTTATTTTCTTTTTCAGTTAGAGAATTGATAATTAAGCCGTTGTAAGTGATTCTATGAGAAATATCTATACCATTAGAGTTCAAGACTCTATAACGAAGATCAGTTATTGAAATAGCACCAGCTAATTTGGCACTCTTATCAACTGCTTCAGCCTCTGCAATAGCTGTTTCAACAACATCTGCACGTTGATATTCATCTAACAAATTCCCTGTTGCATCTATTGAAGGTATTATCACTTCAGTATCTTCAGAAAATCCTTGGTAAAAAGGAATTTCAGGAATAAAAGACAGCATCGATTCTATTTGAGAAACAGCTGAATCTATTGATCTCTTAGTTAGAGATGTAAGAGATAATGTGCATAGTTTTTTTCCTTTTGATGCCTTGAAAAGGAAACGATAAGTATGATCAGAAACATTTTGATGGATTGTAGAATTTGCAAATCTTGTAAGTGCATGCAGTCTGTCAACACAACTTATCTCATATGAATCAAATGAACTTGATTCGAAGGCTTTTACAGCATAATCAGTTAAAGAAATGAAGTTTTCTGTGAACATGATATCACTCATATTTAGTTGGGATACTTGATTCTATCGCATTTTAACCGGAGATAGTATTAATAAAAACATTTCTCTGAAATTTCTCTGTATCTAACCAAAATTGTTTTATTCTATTTCTTAACAATGGGTGTTATGTTAGAATCTCCTTCTTCTGGTGTGCTCATTTGCATGGAGGGAATCGATGGTTCAGGTAAAACTACTCTTTCTCGACTGTTAGTTGGATATCTCTGCTCTCTTGGTTTTGATGCTGTTTACACTACAGAACCTACCAGATATTCATTACCAGGTAGAAGGATAAGAGAAAGTTTCTTTGCACCTGAACGTTTACCTGTTGAAGAGGAATTCAAACTTTATTTGGATGATAGAATTATTCATCTTAGGGATGAAGTTATTCCTATGTTAAAGGATGGTAAAATAGTTGTTACAGACAGATATTATTTTTCATCAGTAGCATATCAAGGAGCGAGAGGATTGGATTTGAACTTCATTTTAGAAGAAAATTTGAAGGTTTCAATTGTTCCGAATCTTGTTTTACTTCTAGACCTACCAATAGATGAAGCAATAGCTAGAATTTCAGCTGAAAGAGAAGAGGGAGTAAATACATTTGAGAAAAAAGAAAATTTACAAAAGGTTAGGGAAATTTATTTCAAACTTGTTGAGAAATTCCCCAATTTGATTCATGTTATTGATGTAAACAAATCAATACAAGATGTAGAAGAGGTTCTTCAAACTTTTATTATTGATTTCTTGGAGAGAAGATAAATTACTCTTTTAGATAAATAATTACTAAAACAAATGCTGAAATTAAAACAAGTAAAGTGATTATGTCAATTAATCTAATTCTTACGTCAAGATAAACATTCTTTCTTCTTTTCGGAATAAAACCTTTAATTGTCATTGATTCAGCTAAATCGATACCTCTATTTATCGATCCTGTGATTAATGGTTTCAATGTTTTTTTGAGATTATAGAATTGTTTACGAATTTGCCAACTCTTTGCAGTTAATCCTTTGATTTTTCTGATATCATTTACTTCTTTGGCTTCCTTTGCAGTAACTGGTATGAACTGGTAAATTGTAATAATAAACCATACTAACATAGCAGGAATATACAGTTTTTCTAATGAAAGAGCTAGTTCGTAAGGTTCTACTGAATAGAAAAACCACGATACAATTAGATACGATGATATAAACCGGCATAATATAACTGCATAAAGAATGTAGACATTTTCAACTGCAAGAGCAATGTTTGCAAGAAGTGTAGCTAATAGAGAAAACAGTGATAAGAAAAATATAGATAGAAGAATAAATCGAACTCTTGCTCTCACAAGAAGAACTAAGAAAAGGGAAAATATTGCTAAACTACCTAATAAATAATTATTACTTGAATAGAGAACAGAAGTTAAAACTACTAGTACCACTACTGATTTTGTTCTTGGATCAAAGCTAAATCTCTGTTTTAAAAGATTTTTTCCAATATCATCAAAAAATACTGTTTCCATAATTATCACTCTTGTATAGAACCTGCAAAATAATCACCATAAGATTCAACTTCGAATTGATCTCTTGGAATTCTAAATTTGATTTGACCATTTTGTAATCCTATGAACTCATCAGCTATCTTACTAACCCATTTCAAGTTATGTGAGATTACTATTACAGTTGTTCCTTCTCCTTTCAAAGTTTCAATTTGATTTTTGATCCATGATTTGTTGGTATCATCTAATCCACTTGTAACCTCATCTAAAATTAGAATATCTGGTTTATGCTGTATTGCTGAAAGAAATGTCAATCTTCGTTTTTCTCCATGAGATAACGAATGAGGATTATATTGTAAC
This sequence comes from Candidatus Heimdallarchaeota archaeon AB_125, assembly GCA_001940755.1. Taxonomy (GTDB): domain Archaea; phylum Asgardarchaeota; class Heimdallarchaeia; order Heimdallarchaeales; family Heimdallarchaeaceae; genus UBA460. The sequence goes on along the minus strand of MEHH01000157.1, from coordinate 302 downwards.
AGTTCTTCTAAGCCACTATTTTCCAGATTATCAAAAACCGAATCAGAATTTATTTTCTTACCTAGATTTTTAGAGATAAGAGTAATTTCATCTATTGACTTCTCCTCAAAAAACTGTATATCTGGATTCTGGAATACAACCCCTATCTTCCTGGTTTTCTCTATCCAAGGGAGAGACTTCATTTCTAAATTATCTATTTTAATAGAACCTTTTTTAGGTTTGAGTAACCCAATAATAAGTTTCAGAAGAGTAGTTTTACCTGAACCGTTATCTCCAACTAGAGCTATAACCTTGCCTTCTTC
>MEHH01000156.1 GCA_001940755.1 Candidatus Heimdallarchaeota archaeon AB_125 | reverse complement strand
TTCAAAAGTCAAAACAGTTCCAGCTAAAAAGGAAAAAACTCAGGCTAAAATTGCTAGTTTACCAATAGAAAATGTTAAAGGTGTTGGTCAAAAAGCTGCAGATCTTAGGAAAGCAGGTTTCAAGGATGCCAGTCAGCTGGCTCTTGCTAAACTGGAAGATCTAACACCAATTAAGGGAATTGGACTTGCTTCTGCAAAAAAATTAATTGAAAGTGCTAAAGAACTTCTGAATCAGTAATACAAACTTCTTATTTCTTTTTAACTTTAAAGCAAAAAAGACATATAGTAAATCATCAAAGCATGATTAACAACTAGGGATTCAATATGGAAAACGAACAATCTGAGGTTTTCATAGTACCTCATACACATTGGGATAGAGAATGGTATTTACCATTTCAGAATTTTAGAGTACAACTAGTAAATCTAGTGGATAAACTGTTAGAAATAACAAAACAGCGAGATTACTTCTTTATGCTTGATGGTCAAACAATTGTTTTAGAAGATTATCTGGAGATACGTCCAGAAAAGAAGGATGAATTAATGTCTCTGATTAGAAAGGGACAAATCGCGGTTGGTCCTTGGTATTTACTTCCTGATGAATGGTTAATTGGTCAAGAGAGTTTCATCAGAAATCTTGAAATAAGTTTTGACTTAGCAAAAGAGTTCAATATTCCTTTGATGGAAATAGGTTATCTTCCTGATCAGTTTGGACATTCTAGAGCTATTCCTCAAATTCTCTCAAATCTTACCTCATTCAAAGCAGCTGTAATTTGGAGAGGTGTAGGTCCTGAGATAATAACTGTTCCATTCAAATGGAAGAGTGATTTTCATTCTCACGATTCTATTCTTGGAGTTTATATGCCTAAAGGTTATGGAAATGCTGCAGATTTACCAGAAAATGATAAAGACCTTAAGGATACAATTCTGGAGAAAATTGAAGAACTAAAACCATTTTCTCCTGTTCCCGTTTACCTCTTAATGTATGGAACAGATCATCAGTTTCCTCACCCAAATATGAACATCCTTGCAAAACTTGTTCAGATTGAAAATACTGAGATAAACTTTAGTTTACTTCATAACTTTGTTGATGAGCTCCAAGATAAGCTTCAACAAACTGATTTTATCATACCTGAATATTCTGGTGAATTTCGATCATCTGTGAGAGCTCATCTTCTTCAAGATACCTATTCTACTCGGATGTGGATTAAACAGTGGAATCAGAAAATTGAGGATTTACTTGTTCACTATGTTGAACCTTTAACCACTTTTCTATGGTTGTTCAACAACTATGAATATCCAACATCATATCTTAATTTAGCATGGAAGTGGTTATTAAAAAATCAAACTCACGATGGTATTTGCGGTTGTTCAATTGATCAAGTCCATGAAGAAATGAAATCAAGATTTCACTGGTCTGAAAGTATAGGTGAATCTCAGTTAAATGAATTGAAGGAAGAGATAGATCAGCTTGAAACTGAGGATGCTGAATCCAAAGTTTATGTTTTTAATCCTACCAATAATTCTGACAAATTATCTTACTTTGAATTCACTACCTCTGCAAAAAAATCGATAGTAGGATTACAGGATAGTTTAGGTAGCAATTATTTGGTTCAAGCTTTAAGTTCCTCTGAGGAAATATTGTTTGAGAACATCGTCTCTCCAATTGTGTTAAAAACAGCTTTCAGATTGTTACCTGGAAGAAAGATTCTGGATTATTACCTTAATGGGGTACATCTATCTGATAATATTAATCCTGAGATATATGATGTCACTCTTTTATGTGGAAGAGTTCCTCTTGGAGATTTCGATGTAGATGAATTTAAGAAGCAAGCAGCTGAAATGATTAAAAGTAAGAAATACAAAAAGTATCACATCAAAGCAACTTTAGGGTCAAAACAAACCTATGGGGTTCTAGCACCTCTCAAAGGCTGGAATTTCAATGAATTTAAGATATTGGAAAATATGGACCAGATAGTAAATGATGCAATTTTCTTAACATCAAAAAACAAGATTTCAACCACTTTTTATGAACTTAAGTTTAATTCTGATGGGACTTTTAATTATCTAGACAAGAGAACAAATACAGAATTCATCCAGCTTCACAAGTTTGAAGATTATGGTGATAAAGGAGATGAATATACTTTTGGTAGAATCGGTCCTGATCAAGTAAAAATAAAGAAAGTTAAAAGAAATCTTATCGTTAAAGGTCCTTTGTTTTGTGAAATAGAGCAAGAAATACTAGTAGAATTGCTTGAAGAACTTAATGAAAATCGCGATGAAAGAATAGGTTCTGTTACAATTCCAATTAAAACAGTTTTCAGATTTTACAGAGATTTAGCAAGAATTGATATCAAGACCACCTTAACCAATTATTCTAAGGATCATCGATTGCGAATTTGTTTTGATCTACCTTATTCATCTCTTGAGACAATTACTTCAACTCAATTTGGAGTAGTAAAACGTAAAAGTGATCCAATTGGAGATGAAAGTTATGAAGAACAACCATCAGGTATACAAGCTCAGAAGAGATTTATCAGAATAGAAGATAATAAATCAGATTTAGCTTTCACTTTAATCAATAAAGGACTACCTGAAGTTGAACTAGCAAACAATAATCGACTTGCTCTTACATTATTAAGATGTGTTGGTTTCTTATCTAGAGCTGATTATGAAGAAAGACCTATGCATGCAGGTCCATTTCTTGAAACACCTGGTGCTCAAGAAATCGGTGAGAAGTATACTTTCGAATATAGTTTATCAATTCATTCAAAAGAACTTCCTCTTCATGATAGTGATAATCTTTCTGAATCATTTTGCTTAAAACCAAAATCAATGTTAGTTAAAAATAATGAACTTCATAGTAAATTATCTGAATCGATTTTGCATATTGTGAACCCCTGGATTAGAATTTCATCACTGAGAAAACGAAATGATAAACTATGTGTGACCTTCTATAACTTAAGCTCAGAAACTGAAACAACAATTGTTCAAGTAAATTCAAAATTTAATAAGTTTGAACACGCTAAAATTGATGGAAAAATACTTTTTAAAGATGAAATAAGAGACAATCAGTTAGAACTAAATTTCAAACCTTATGAGATTAAGATGTGTTATTTCTCTTAAATCTCCATTGAAGGTTTCTTTTCTATTTTTTCATTTAGAAAGGTTTCCCAATCGTTTTTGTATACTCCTTTTAGAGCTTCTATAAGATCTTCAGTTGTTATTTGATTAGCTCTTAATGATTCTTCTGCAAAATTTGAAAGAAATAATCTGAATTGTTCATCTCCAATAATTTCATTTATTTCATGGAAAATCAACGATCCATATTTGTAAAACAGTACATCTGCTTTATCATGTTGTCTTGTTATATCTTTTATTGGGACCAAATCTTCACATTCACTAATCTTGTTTTTAATTTCTTGTATTTGCTCTGAGTAGAAATTTTCACTAAATGTAAATTTGGAGATAAAAAGAGAGATATAATCACTTAAACCTTCATCAATCCAATTATCGTAGGTTTCAACTGACGTCTTATTAAACCAGAAATGACACATCTCATGAACCCATTTTAGAATAAGAATATCTCTTTTTTCTACAATGACATCTTCTGGGATATTATCTTGCATGACTATAATTCCTTGACGAGTAATCATTCCTCCCTTTTCTCTTGGTACTAAAACAATTTTGAAGCTGTCAAGAGGAGGTTTTCCAAGAATTTCAACTAGTGAGTAGTAGAATTTCTCAAGATAGCTATCCAATTCACTAAATCTACCATAGTTTCTTTTAAGTCCCCAAAACCTTGAAAATTTCTCTGGACTAATAGCTTCCTTAGTAGGAATCCCTATAATATAGAGATCTGTTTTTGGTTCTTCACTTACCCAAATATCACACTGACAATCTTTCAGTCTTTCACTATTCATTATCCACGACCAACTTTTAGGTGCTTGAAGGATTAATGAAAAGCTCATCTTGTCTGTTATGTTCAAAATTGGATAATAAGCAACATACAATCCTAGCTCTACACCTGTTTCAGAGATATAGTTAGTTGACCATGGATCAGATTCTATTTGACCTGAATATCTTACTGAGAGATGAAATTCGTCTAGACCTTGTATTTCTTCAGGAAGTTCTATTGACCAAATTTTTGCAGATTTAAGAAAATGATTTTCAGCAACAGCTTTCTCAAGAGGAGTGAAATAGTATTTTTTTCCTTTAACTTCTGAGTAGAATTCTAGCCATTGAAGTTGTTTGTTAATCATCAATTCTATTTTTGGGGATGGATTCTTTACTGTTAGAAAGGCTGAACCATACATATCAGGTTCATTAGGATTAATCTTAAGCTTTAGATCTATCCTTGTGATTTTCATGATAACACCTTTCTATTAGACATATCATTTTTTTCATTATGATATAAATGCATTCTGTCATGTAGTTATCTTAAGTTTGCTATGAATCACTTTAAGTGACTTGTGAGAACAAAATATTACGGGAGCTTTTATAGGGAAGTCAAAAGAAAACAAGTGATGACAAAAGTACTAAGAGTAGAGTGTTGAACTTCCTTATCACCAAGCTTTGAGTACTCTTTGTCATTTGACTATCATGCCAAGATGATAAAAACTCATCATAAATAGTTAGTTCAAAAAACATAATTCTAACTATTAACTATTTTTCCGAGTATAGTTTTCTTGGTATTAAATACCAGATTCTGAGAAAAGTTTAAATTACTCAATTGTTTTTAGAACATGATGGAACAGACTTCTGAAAGAAAATTCACAGATAAATTGATTTATATCCTTGGTGGAGGTGCTTTAGGGGCAGCCATAGCTTTAGGCTACATTCTCTTAAGCGTAGGAGTTGTGGGACTTCTCTTGTACGTAATTACACTCTTACATCAGCTAATTGTTGGTGGCTAGTTCACTTTTTTTTATTGTTTTTGAAGAAATATAAAGCCAGTCCTATTACTGAAATTATTGCAAAATAGATAGCGAAAGCAATAATCCATTGCCACCAAACATAACTATTCGCCCAACTTAAACATACAATTGATACTGAAAGGGTTATAAGAAAAGCAATCGGAGCAGATTTCTTGATAGCTTCTCCTTCAATTCCAACTTTATCAATGACTGCAGCGCATTCTGTATCTTTGCTGGTGATAACACAGATGCAAGACCTCCTCCTACACCATTTGCTGTACCTACTGCAACTGTATTTAAGTAGACAAAAAGATTTTATAATGATATAATAAAGAAAACTCAAGTTTAACCAAGATAATGGTGTAATTATGAGTAAAGAAGAAAGATTAGAGTTTTATAAAGAACAAATGGAAGTTGAAAAGAAAATAGTTGAAGCAGCTCAAAAAGCTGTAAAAGGCATCAAAAATCCATTAGTTAGAGAGATGATTCTTGCTGTTGCATTAGATTCTCAAAAACATGAAACTATGCTCCAAGCTTTAAGAGATAGACTAGTAGGACCAAGCCCAGCGATAGATGAAAAAGTATCTGAAGAGATTGCTAATGCAATCCAAGAACACATGGAACTTGAAGCTCTTGCTTTGAAGAAGTATAAAGAGTATATCGATAATCTATCATTTCTTGATAACAAAGAAAAAATTGTCATTAAAGCTATCTACGAAGATGAGCTTAGACATTCAGAATTATTGAAATGGATTTACAAATCTATAGTAGAAAAAGAAACTCTCATTGAAGAAGATATCTGGGATCACATGTGGGAAGATGCTTTCGGTCATGGTACTCCTGGTGGATAATTTAAACTCTACCTGTTTATCCATTCTTTTCGTTTCTTTTGTAGTAAGATTAAATAATGAATTATTTTTTGTATACAATTGATAGTAACATGAAGATTGATCTTGATTCAGAAAATGAATGGGGACATTTTATTGATCCTGATTCTTTTCAGATTGTAGAAATTACTGATGAAGTTCCACAAGGATCATTTGTTGTCATAAAGGAACGAGAATATATTGAAGATATTGATAGAACTGTTATACAAACAACCTACGGTATTATTGAAAGTAATAAATTTCAACCTATGAATAAAAGAGAATTAAGTAAATTTATGTCTATAGCATGTGGAATTTACATACTAAATTTTGATAAACTTCCCCCCAAAGTTATGATTGAGAAGCAGCTTAAGTTGGATAAACCAGCACAATTGGCATTTATTATGTCAAATCGTGATACTTTCCACTTGAAACTAGAAAAAAGTGCGTTAGAAGGAGGGAATCCCATTGAAATCATCAATTCTATCATGGAAAATCAAGACTTTACATCCACTATGTATGATAGAGAAGAAAGGTGGAAAATAGAATATGCAAAAAGCAGCAGGTCCAAATGCAGGACATGTGATTCGAACATAGAAAAAGGGACTGTTAGGTTAGGAGAACCTCATTATTACGAAAATCATCTAAATTATCGATGGCACCATGAAGATTGTGTCTTCTTCCAACGATTAGAAAAGGAAAATATTAAGGGACTTGATAATTTGGAAGATGATGACAGAAAAAGGATTGAAGAAAAACTGGATGTTTAATTCCAGCTTTCAGCTATATACTTTATTTTTCAATTACTTTCTTCTTTATATCAGGAGTTTTTGTTTTACTTCTAGCAGCTGCACTTGCTTCTCGTAAATCCTTGCGTGATACTTTTCCAACAGCAGTTCTTGGTAAATCTTCTTTGTATTCTATAATTGTTGGTATTTTGTAAGGAGCAAGTTTATCTTTGCAATAAGCTTTGATC
>MEHH01000155.1 GCA_001940755.1 Candidatus Heimdallarchaeota archaeon AB_125 | reverse complement strand
GAGGTACTTCACAAGCAAGAGATGATGGAATAAACAACATTTGGTATAACACTTTAACTAACACTGGAAATTATTGGAGCGACTGGAGTGGCTCAGGACCATATTCAATCGATGGTAGTGCAGGTGCAGAAGATCCTTATCCTCTAAGTTCAGTACCAGAATTTACAATATCTGTTGCATTTTTACTGACGATACTAGTTTCAAGCTTGGTGATAATTCCTTTAATAAAGAAGAGAAAATAGTAATCTTTTCTACTTTCTTTTTTTGATAAAGAAATAAAGAATATGGTAAGAAGAAAAATCATTTTTTGTAGGAACTAAATGAATAAGTTATTACTCCTTTTGGACAAACATCTGCACAAGTTCCACATAAGATACATTCTCTATGCTCTATTTTCCCTTTCTTAACCATTTCTTCTACTTCTAGACTCATCGGACATTCTCTAGTACATCTGTGACATTCTATGCAAGCTTCAGTATTTGGTTTCAATCTTAGCGAAGGAATTCGTAAGAGATTACTTATCCATCTTCCTACAATCATGAATGGAGCCATCCAACAAACATGATGGCAGAAAGATCTTTTACCAACTACTATTGCCAATAGTACTATAATTGCTACAACCAGGAAATAAACGAAATAGGATTGATCAACTTCTCCAGTAATTGTATAAGCTGATAATGACACATAGAGTTTATCTTCTGTAAGATAGAAGAAATTTGCACTGTGAATACCAGTTCCTAGTACAAAAGGATTGATAATAACAAATGTTAACCAAGGGATCCAAATAATCCATTTTACAAAGAATGATTTAGCTTTCACTCTTTTATTATTTTTCTTAATATTCATTACTACTTCTTGAAATCCCGCAGCTGGACAAACCCAACCACAATAAGCTCTTCCTAGAAATAGAGAGAAAACAAATAAACCAGCAAAAACAAAAAGACTACCTGCAATAACTCCATTCTTCCCTCCTTGAATAGGGACCATAGGAGAAAGATAATAGAAAACTACAGGAAAAAGGATCGAAGTTATGTAAATAATAGTTCTTCTAAATCCTTGTCTCTTAGGATGTTTCTTTGTTTCTTTTACTTTGACAGATTTTTCAGTAACTGTTGCCATTTTTATCACATAGTAATTATATTATATATTATTTTATTTTAGAATATTGTATTATAAATAGATTTTTATATGGTTTTCATCTAGTTAATTTAAGAAATGGTGTAATATAATGCCTCGAGTTGCTAAAGAAACTAAAGACAAATATGCTATATTAGGAATGCTAAGTCATCACGAACTAAGTGGGTATGATCTTCGAGAAAAGGTAATGAATACTATAGGATTCTTCTGGCCTGATTTAAGGTATAGCAGAATCTATCCTACATTAAAGAAGCTTGAAGCTGAATATCTTGTTACTTCTAAAAAAGTATCGGATCCTGACGATAAAAGACCCGATAAACGCATCTATAAAATTACTGCTGGTGGTAGAGATGCTTTAGAGGAATGGGTAAGTGAACCATTAGATGTCTCTACTAGCATAAACATGTTCTCTATCATGCAAGAATTGCTGTTGAAAATATATTTAGGAGGACTTGTTGAACCTGAAAATACTTCTAGAAATCTTGAAATCTTCAAAGAGTATCAAAAAACAAGTAAGAAGATTCTTGAAGGCTTTGTGGAAAATCTTGAACCAATAATTGATCAAGATATCGACCACAAATATATTCTGCAGACTGTGAAAATGGGTGTTGAAGTATCAAAATCAACCATGAAATGGGCAAATAATGCTATGAAAGAGCTTGAAGAGAAGTGAGTTAATCCAGTCTTTTGTTTATTCTATAGGTCCTCCGCATTTAGGACATTCTGAAGCTCTTTTATCTGCCTTGAAACCACAATATCGACAATGGTATGTCTTTCTTGTCTTACTACTAGAATCTACCACATATTCATCATCATAAGGAGCTAATGAACCATCTGGCAGATATGGAGAGGTTATGTCTGTACCCCTTTTACCTTTAACAGCACTTACAATTACTCCACCTATAATAATAACAAATATTGAACCAACCATTGAACCAAAAACTATTCCTCCAATACTTGCCAAACTGAAACCCAAATCAAAATCTTTACCTGTTACAGCTGCAGCAGTTATAAAAATGGCAATAACGCTTAAAAACCAGATTCCGTAAATAATTGCTACTGTCCTACCCCACTTACTCTTTAAACGTTTCTTCTTAGCTACCACACCATTCTTTTTCTCGGATATCATCAAAAATCACATTACAAATTATATTATTAAGTGTATTGCACTCTTCAAAGAGTGCCTGCGTATATCTTATTTCAGTTTTTTAATTATTCCACAGTGGCTACAGTTGGAGCAGAATTAGTTGTTTTTCTTTTCAGAAAAGACTTAAATAATTTCAAAAAATCCCATAGGGTGGATGATGAATTCTTATTGATTTCACAATCTGAACTGTTAGGAGTTTAAGAAATGAAAATTGAATTAGAACCCAAGTTAGTCTTTTGGATTACAGCTGTGGTTGCTACAGGTTTCGGATTAGCTTTTATATTCTTTCCAGTCTTTATGTACAATTTAATAGGTTTCTTTTCTGATGAAGATGGCTATTTGATGGTAAGATTTTTTGGTCTTTTTGTTCTTGGTGTAGGAATACTAACATTTTGGGCTAGAAATTCAGAATTATCTAAAACCAGAGAGGCAATAATACTGATGCTTTTTATAAGTTATTTCTTGATGACTGTTACACATTTGCTTGTAATGGGGATTAGGGGACCACCCTTACTTACAAACGTATGGTTATGGTTAGTTGTAATACTACATTTAACTTTTATTGGCATATATGGATATTTTCTAATCAGAGATTGGAAAAAAGTGAGAGCACTAAAAGCTGCTTAATTGAGAATGGAACACCCTTTTCCTTCTTTTTCTTTGATTCTTCTTAAACAAATTTCATTTTAATTTCTTGATGATCCCACAATAGCTACAATTAGGACAAAACTGATGAGTTTTTTGGAAGCTACTGTTGCATCTAGGACAATAAGAAGCAGCTGATTCATCGACTTTTACACCAGCTTTTTGACTAACATTGAGTGAAGATGAAGAACCGCTTGTTGGAAAGTTCTCAAGTTCATCAATTACTACTCGAATTTCAGCTAATTTCTGCTTCTTCACATATAGGCTAATAGAAAGATAAAGAATGATTAGCATACTCACAATGGAATAAAAGAGGAGATTCAACCAGCTCATCTTTGCATACATTGGAGTAAGAATTGCAAGAATGATTCCACCAGTTAAGATTAAGCTTACAAATAAGACCATTTTGATAATCTCAATTCGTAGTGGACTGGTTTTGATGGATTCAAGCATTGTTTTAGGCTACCAATGAACACTTAAGAAACTTGTTCTAACTCTAAACAATCTTAGAAATAAACTGCTAACGACTGTAAAACAGTAGCAAACTCCATTTAATTGTTTTAGATAATTAAATCTTGAAATTTCACGATTATTAAAAACATTTCCAATAAAATATAAATAGTTTACTTGCTAGTAGAATATTTGTTACATATGAAAAAGAGGAAATTTACATTGTTTATATTGACGATTTTGTTTATTGCACCGACTGGTTTTTTGGATGTTTCTGATGCAGCTGTTGACCAATACTTCTCTATTGATTTACTTACTCCTAACACAGAAGCTGAAAGAATTCAATTTTCACAACTAATTGAATCTCTATTACCTGAGATAGGTATTACAGTAGATACTAATGATTTTACTGGTTGGGGAGATATAGGACCCCGAACTTGGTCGTATCCATTACTTGACTTTGATTACATTCCAACCTACAAAGAAGGTGGTTACGATATTCTTTTTGTTAGAAATTTTATAGATTTTTCGTGGAATCCCACAGGTTACTTTGATTCAGATAGTCAAATTCCAATTGGAGATAATTTCTATCAATACAATAATCCTTCTTATGACTCTCTTTTGGAAAGCTACTTAACAGAATTGAATCCAAGTCTGAAAACATCCTATGCATATCAACTACAAGAAATTATCTATGAGGATTTACCTAATATAGTACTATATTATCCAATGGGTCAATTTGGAGAGAGGGAAAATGTGATAGGTGTTGACGAACTTTTATTGGCAATGGCTACACCAAGGTATGAATACTGGGACGATTCATCAGATGACATAGTAAAATTTGCAATGCCATATGATTATGGTAGTAGTTATATGGGCTGGAATCCTTTCTATTCTGCTGGTTATGTTGAAAAGCTTTGGATGGAAGCTGTTTATGGATCACTCTATAAACGAGCTCAAAACACTAGAGAATGGGTACCACAAATTGCAGCAGGAATGGCTAGTACAACAAATGGTCTAGATATTACAGTTGAAATTGATTCAGATGCAATGTTTAGTGATGGAAGCTTTGTCTTAGCTGAGGATATAGAATATACTTACGAGTTATATATAGCCCCAGATTTATATTCTGACGCAAGATGGGACCTTAATCCGTATTTTGAGGGTAATGATTCTATTACTGCTGTGGATACAAGAACAGTTACATTCAATCTGTCTCAAGAACATCCAGATTATTATAAATTGCTTTCATATGAGATAATAGACAAGAGTGAAGTAGAACCTGCAATTAATAATTATGGTTTATCAATTTTTACCGAAGTACCTTTCACTGGAAATGTTGGAGGAACACTCGTTAAGTCTTGTGGACCTTTTGTTCTAACTTCACTTTATCCATACTTAAGTAAGGCAGATTTGGTGCCGAACATATTCTATGCAGATATGGTTCTGCGTAAGCATCCTTATCTTTCAGAACTACATTTCGAATATGTTAGCAGTAAAAGTTCAGCACTAACCAAACTATCTGCAGGAGATGTTGATATTATAGATAGTATGTTTGAACCTAGTATAGATGATCTCAATATAACAGGCGTAAAAGCAAAAAATTTCACTTATACATCATATCAAGAAATGGCTATCAACATGCGACACCCATATCTAGGTACAGGAGAATTAACTCCAGTTGGAAATGCAGAAGCTGCAAAATATGTTCGAAAAGCTATAAGCCACCTCATTCCTCGTGATCAAATTATCAATGATACTCTTGGGAAGTTAGGAATTCCAGGTGTAACTTTCTGTTCACCAGTACACCATGTTTTCGATGATTCATTGCAACCTTATGAATACAATATAACTTTGGCTAGAGAATACATGAAGATGGCTGGATTCGGAGTGATAACAACGCCTACACCAACTAAAACAGGAAATACATTGATTTCGATAATACTAATTGTTTCAATAGGATTAACAGTTTTAACTAAATTAAGAAAAATAAGAAAATAGCATAAAGAAAAGGGAAGGAGAGTCCTTTACTTTATACATAAACTTCAAAGTCAGATTTGTCTGCACCACATTCAGGGCATACCCAGTCATCTGGGACGTCTTTCCAAGCTGTTCCTGGAGCTATACCTGCATCTGGATCTCCAAGTTCAGGATCGTAAATGTACCCACAAAGTGTGCATATCCATTTATCACTCATTTTTTTTCCTCGTTAATGATTGAGCTAGTTTTCTTTGTTATGTATATATGTTTTGCCTAAAAACAAATCTGTTAATCCAATATACAATTAATTTAGTATGAATTTCTAGTCATTCACTAGTATATTATAGAATATTCTTAATCATCGTCAAATTCATTATTAAATGCTCTTTCTTCTTCTAGTTCTTTTAGAAATTCTTCACACTGATTAATTCCTTCAATTTCATATCCTAAATCCTTTAAAGCCATACATGTATTATAAACAACTATTTCATCTTCATCGTTTAGCATAGGCAATAGAAAATCTATTGTTCTTGAATCTTCTAGTTTTACAAGGGCATGAATAGTAAATCCTGTAGTCCATTGATCATTATATCTCAACATAGAAATCAAAGGTTCAATTGCTTTTGTACCTCCATGATTTCCAAGAAAATCTATAGCTTGAAGTTGCACTCCATCTTCTTTATCTTCTAATCTTGCTATTACTGCATCTATTGCTCTCGAATCTCCTATTTTATCTAACGAAGAGATAGATTCCATTCTAACTTCAATTTTTTCATCTTGAAGTGACTTAATCAAAGGATTTACTGCCCTTTTATCTCCAAATTCTCCTAAATAATAAGCTGCAGATTTTCTAATTTTTTCTGTTTTAGATTCTAATAATCCAACAAGAAAATTAAAAATTCTAATATCACCGAGTTTTCCTAAAGTAAGAATAATACTCTCTCTAATCTCATCTTTCTCTTCTTTCTTTAATAACTCAAAAAGTGGATTCTTTGCTTTCTCATCTCCAAGAATTCCTAGAGATTCAACAGCCTTCTTCCTTTTATTGTCATCAGTTTCCTTTAGATTATCAATCAAAGGAGCAATATTTTTTTTGAGCTTCTGAAGAGCTTCCTCAACCCTATGTCTAATCGCTTCATCGTCATCATTAATATATCTCTCAAGAGATAGTTGTGCTTTGACATCTCCTATTTCTCCAAGAGCCCAGATACACGCACTTCTTAAATCATTAGTATTATCCTTTCTAGTATTCTCTATCAGTTTTTCAACTGCTCCTGAATCTTTAAGTTCTCCTAAAGCATGTGCAGCTAAAATAGGACCAAACATCCAGCGCCACTTAGAAAGTATTTCACGTAACAAATGTTTAGATCTTTCCTCTTTCAGCTTCCCAAGCATTTCTATG
>MEHH01000154.1 GCA_001940755.1 Candidatus Heimdallarchaeota archaeon AB_125 | reverse complement strand
TCCTAGTTCAGGTCGAAACTACATTTGATGAACAATCAGTTTTCATTAAAGTAAAGGATAATGGTATTGGTATTAGTGATGAAGATAAGAAAAAAGTCTTCAAGAAAGAATTTAGAAAAAGTGACAAGGGTGTAGGTGGAATAGGTTTATTTCTAATTGAAAATTTAGTTCAAAGATTTGAAGGAAAAATCTATTTTGAAGATAATATACCTCAGGGCACAATAGTTACTGTTGAGCTTCCAAGATGTGATTAATCGTACGATTATCAGAATTGAAGCAATTTAACTATTTCTTAATGGTATTTGGTACTTTAGTAGAAATATTTAAGCATAAACTTTCTTACTTCTTCGGACTCAGCTGTTCTTTCTTCAATATGTTTGATTATATCATCAATCAGATTTGCATGCTTAATGACAATTTCTTTTTCTTCTTCTCCGTAATAATCCACAAGTCCAACGATTACTGCAAGAGGATTTCTTATGCTATCAACCAGGACTGTAAATTGCTCAAGATTTTTCTCAATTTGATTGATTGCATTGATGAGTTCCTTTTCTGTTTGTTTCTGTGTAGAAATATCACGTAAAGTTCCTTGAACTCCAGTAATGACTCCATTTTGATCAATTATGTTCATAATATGTTCTCTGAGCCACTTTATTTTCTGATCTTTAGTTTTAATCCTATATTCTCTAGTATCATGGAAATTAGGTACTTCTGCAATTTGTGTGAAACTACTGTTTAATTTATCCAAATCGTCTTCTAGAATTAATTTGTCCCATTGAATATAACCAGATATAAATTCTTCTTCAGTATATCCAGTAATTTCTTCAGTTTTACCATGGAAAAATATAGGTGTAAAATCAATATTTCCCCTATAAGCAATTCCATCAAAATTTTGAACAAAACCTCTGTATTTGAGTTCACTTTCTATTAATTCAGATTCAATAAGTTTTAAATCAGTAATGTCTATTATTGAGCTAACACTTTGTTTTTTCTCTGGAAGAAAATCAACAAAAACTAAAATATTACGCTCTTCTCCAGTCTTATCAATTAGGTTAGTTTCGAATCTGTTTGGTAAAATACCAGATTCATCTCTTAATTGATCACTTAATTTACAAAGTTTCTTCATTTCTTCTTTTGGTATGAAATCAGTCCATTTCAGCTTATTCTCAATATCTTGCTTGATATATCCAGTAATCTCTTCAAAGCGTTTATTACATAGCACAATGATGAAATCCTCATTAACAACACATACTCCAGTTCCTGTATTTTCAAAGAGTTTTCTATACTGATTTTCCGATTGTTTAATTTCATCTTCTAGTTTCTTTTGTTTAGATATATCTATTATTGACCCTTCATAGTACTCAAAATTCCCATTATTATCATAAATGGCTCTTGCTTGCATAGAAACCCAGAATAATTCCCCGTTTTTCCTTTTCATCCTTTCTTGTTGAGAATGATAATAACCTTTATTCCTGAAATTATCTAAAACTAACTTTCTTCTTTCTGGATCAAAGTATAAATCTCTGATTTGTAAAGATTTCATTTCTTTTTCACTATCAAATCTAAACATCTTGATCATTGCTGGATTGAGTAATATTAACTTTCCATCTTCAGTTGATCTGAAAAAGCCGATTGGAGTTGTATCAAACAATTGTTTGTAATCGTCTAATAAAGATTCATGAGTGAATCTATCATTAGCCCTTTTTAGTGCAAAATTTACTATAGAACTAGTGAGATGAAAATTTTCGGTAAAATTTCCGATTACACCATCAAAATGTGATTGCTTAGAACTCTCAGAAATGAGATGAGGTTGTTTCTTACAAAGCAAAACTTGTGCTATTGCTGGTGAACTTTTGTAGAGTTGCTCTGAAAGATGCAGGATATCAACCCACGTAATTTCTTCATTGATCAGGATGACATCAAAAGAACCAAAGTTATTAATTGCGTCTAGTTGATTCTTATTTACAGTTAAATGAGTTGATACTTGGTCATAATTTTCTGAAAATGATTGTTCTATTGATGCTAGATTGTCTGAGTTCTTATCAAGTAAAATTACTCTAATTTCTTCTGTGATATTAATCCCCCATTATCTAGGTTTTCTTCTTACTGAACAAATAGTTTTATGATTTAGTATTGATTAAGTTAGTTATACTGCAAATCAATTTTTTGCATAAGATAAACAACTCTAGAAATAAAAAGCCCTTTCGTTTTTCTCTTTTTGTATCTTCATTTCGACTGATTAGATATATACTCAAAATTTTGACATAAAGTATCACAATAACCTAATGGTTTAAATCATGAAAATCGATAAATTAAGCAGTTTTAGACCATTTACATTATACTATCTTTCCATCTCAATTTTTATTTTCTTCCTTCTTTGAATATTCAAAGTTATTGAAATTGTTAAAATCCAGGAAAAGATTGAGAAGACAACTAGCCACTCCAAGAAAGAAATTAATAAGAATCTATCTCTTGGACGAACCATAATATCATCAAGTGCTCCTTCAGGTAAAAAAATAAATAATGCAAAGATAACTGCTACAAGTAAACCAAAAATACCCAACCATTTAGGTAGAACTTTTTTCTTATCTATAAAGATTAAAATTGAGAAGAGAAATACAGTTGCCATTCCTCCATAGAAGAAGCTGAGAGCTGAAATGACATGCCCTGTCATATATAATTCACTACCAAAATCCATAGGAAAAATACCTACGAAGAATGCACTAATTGAACAAAATAAACCTCCTGCAGTACAAATCCACCCATACACTGATTTGTATTTTATTCCTAATCCAATCATAAATAAAATTAAAGGAATCCCACCTATTATCAACCCCCAATTGAACAGCCATGCAGTCTGAGAGATAGCTCTTTCTCCTAGTTCCGATACAAACATATTGAAAATTGAAAACCTAGCATTAAGAGGATCTCTGTAGATTAAGGCCGTTATAAACATGGCAATAACTGGAACACTGACTCCGATGTACCCCCAGATAAAGGAAGGAACCTTATCGTAAAACTTACTGATTGTTTTACTCATATTGAAACTTGTAAAACTAACATGCATAAAAAAATTGCCTTGAAAATAGAAAAAAGAAAATGTGAATAAAAAGCACTTAGATTTTTAGCAATTGAATGAAAAATCAATCCATAAATGGTTTTCCTTTCTTATGATATATTTGAGTAGAACTCTTAAAACGGTATTTTTCAAGGAATGCTTAAATAATATTGATAATAATAAGAAATTAGAAAAAAATAAGTAAATAAAGGAAAGGAAAGGAATGAAACAAATTAAAATCAAAGTAACCAACTTACTTCTTATATTACTAATAGGATTGTTTCTATCTTCTCTTAACTCTTCAATAGGAGTTAATAGTGCAGAGATTCAATCAAATGAAATTCCAGAATATCCATCATTACAAGCTTTAACTCCCCATGGACCTATCTATATAGAATATGATTCTAACTTTACAGATTATAGTTTCCCCGGAACAGGAGCACCAGGAGACCCTTATAGAATAGAAAACTACAATATAACAGTTTCAGGTGATTACCCAATAATTTTTAGTGGCAATAATACAGAACATTTTGTTATACAGAATTGTTTTCTTTGGTCAGATACCAACACAGGAATTTATCTAGGTAAGTACTATGATATGGGTGAAGGAACTGTAAGTATTCTGAATAATATTATCACTACTGCATACAATCCAGGAATCGATATGGTTGGTGGGAATTATTCTGTTATATCTGGAAATACAATAGATTCTGAAACTATTGGAATGGAAATAGTAGATAGTGATTTCACTACTGTCTCAGAGAATATAGTTACGTCAAAAAATGAAGGGATTTATGTTGAATATTCTCAAAATTTGTCTATAAGTAGAAACACTTGCTTTGGAAGTAATGATTATGGGATGATGACAGATCACTGTTCTAACACTGTTATTAGCTACAATAATTGTTCACATAATTATGTTGGTATGTTTATATATGAAGCTTACAATGACACTATTACAAACAATATTCTAGTCAATAATACTAACAATGGAATAGATGCAAGTCATTGTTATGATACAGTTTTCAAGAATAATCTTCTCCAAAATAATACAGATTATGGTATTTATATTATGTTAACTTCAGCTGATAATATTCTTCATCATAACGCATTCATAGACAACAACGGAGGAGGAGTGCAAGCAAATGATGACGGAAGTAACAACATCTGGTTCGACACTGTGACTTTAGAGGGTAATTTCTATTCAGATTGGGTATCTGGAAGTTATTCTATAGATGGTACTTCTAGTTCTGTTGATCCTTATCCATTGAATGCCATTCCAGAAATACCAGAGTTTTCAAACATGTCTTTAGCTATACTTCTAGTCGCTTCTATCTCAGCTTATCTGTTCTTCAGAAGAAGGAAGAATTAACCGCCCTCATTTTTCTTTTTTTTATTTTTAACTTTCATTTCCAAAGGTTTATATATGTTTTTGAACAGTGTTCAAAACAGTGTTCAATAAATAGTGAAAAGAATGAAAGGAAAATGGATATCTGCATTGCTTATAATTCATGGATTGATACATATTACGTTTGAATTTAGTATCTTTGATCCTAATACAGGTGAATATGTTGGATGGACTAGACAATCATGGATATTATCTAATGCATTAGGAACAACAGCTGTTACTATTATTGGTCTTATACTCTGGAGTTTAACAATTTTAGGCTTTGTTGCAGCAGGTATAATACTACTCTTGAAGAGGGAAGAATGGAAAATTGTTGCCATTGTAGCTTCTTTCATTTCTCTGATCGCTTACTTGTTCTTATGGGATGGATTAGCACCTGAACCAATGAATTGGATAGCAGGACCTGTGGTTAGTGCAATGGTAATCATAGCATTATTGGTATTCAAATGGCCTAAAAATGAAGAATTGTTCGCAATAAATTTAGATAAATCTGGTGTTTATAATGAACAGCAAAACTAGTGAAAATACTAAACAGAAAATCATCGATGCTACTTTAGAATTATTAAGAGAAGCTGGAAGTACAGATGAGGTTTCAGTTCGTAAAATTGTTCAGAAAGCAGGTATTAAAGGTGTAGGAATTATCAATTATCATTTCCAAACCAAAGATAACCTAATTAGTGAGGCGATTCGTTATGACACTAATAGGATTATTGACCGATGGGATGCAATTTATGAAACAATGAAAATGCCTCCTATTGACAAGCTAAAAATCATGTTAAAGGGAACAGGAGACTTAATTGATACTAATCCTCTTTTTGGAAAAATATCCATGATTCATGATTACTTGAATCCTGCAATTGATGATAACACATCTCGTTCAATAGACAAATATATGATGATTTTTAGAGAGATTTATGAGGATAAAAAACCTGAGGAAGAAATTAGGATTATTGCACATACTCTTCTATCTGGTGCTCAGCTCGCTTTCATCAGGTCAGAAGTTACTCATAAAACAACAGGTTATGATTTCTATGATAAGAAACAACGAGATGAGTTTCTAGAAAAAATGATTGATAATATAATTCAAAGTAGGTGATAAACATGACTGGCAAAAAAGCAATTATTATTGGAGCTGGAATAGCAGGCTTGTCCGCAAGTTGTTATCTACAAATGAATGGTTTTGATACTGAAATCTTTGAGAAAAATCCTAAATCTAAAATCTATACCCACTTAGGAGTAGGGAACCATTTTGATCATGTCGAGATTTTTCTAGCATCCCTAATGTACATGGTAGATAATGCACTCTTTGATAGTTTCATATTCTATCTCGATTCTTATGGAATGGTCAGTACTAGAATAAGAAAAAAGCACTATCTTGGAAAGCAGATTATTTCACTAGGATCAAAAAAACCTGATTCTTCTACTTTCAAATGGTTCATTATCACATCTGTCATTAACTCGACGATTTCTGGAAATGAAATCGAAAAACTCATACCTTCCAAATATCTGGATTTAGATTGGGAATTTGTTGCTAATTCTATCAAAGGTTATGAAAAAACCAAATTCTCTGCTCTCATGTGTTATGAATCACAAATGAAGCTTTTTGGAGAAAAACATCTAGCAAAGTTCTTCAACAGACACCATGAAAACTGGAATAGTTCTGAGTTATTTTTGAAGGTAAAAGAAATCTAGATGAAAGTGATTATCTAGATTAATCATTCTTCCAGTAGTATTGATAAATATCTTGTGGGTTAGTGTAACCAAGTTTCAAGGCCATCTCAACAGATCTGTCATTAGCTGCTTCCCAAACTGGTACAATTCCATTCTCTAAACAATATTCTATTAGAGCTATACTTGCAGCTGTTCCGAATCCTTTTCTTCTAAACTCTGGTGAATCAACTGTCGCTACTTGCATTTCTAACAAACTTGTATATGGTACAGTTGAAGATGCCATGCTTACTGCTTCATCACCTTTCTTTACACAAAAACCTATACTTTGTTCCATGAAATTATCAACAGAACCATATAAAATTGGAATATGAACTTTGAGTATTTCTGGTAATTTTTCAGCTGTTTCCTTATCTACTCTCTCTAGTACATATCCTTCTGGAAGATGTTTCTTTAAACCCATTAATTTTTCTAAACTAAGGTTTTGATGAGACAGTTTAGTTCTTCGTCTTTCGATAATTTTTCCTTCAAAAAACTCTAACAATTTTGCCTTCCATAAATCTTGATCTCCAACAACTGCTACTCCTTCAGGAAGAATAGTAATCACTTCTTCTTTAGTTAGAGATTCAACTTCCCCTACATAGATT
>MEHH01000153.1 GCA_001940755.1 Candidatus Heimdallarchaeota archaeon AB_125 | reverse complement strand
AGGAGCATAACCTTGAGGAACATAAGCTTGAGCTGCTGCAATAGCTTCAGGAGAAGGATCTTGAATTTTTTCTAAATTTTTTGCAAAGTTGAAAAATGCTATGATGTGCCATATTGTTCCAGCTAATAGAACAGCTATTGGCAATACTGCCAATATATAATTGTGAAATCCTGTATACCAAGTTGTAGCCATAATAATGAGTGAGGGTACAGCTACAGCTGGGAAGATTACGACCATCATCAGATATGAATTGAACAAAGATTTGTTTGTTTCTCCATCATACAATCCTTTTGCTTTCAGATCAGCTAAAATATCATGCAACATATAGTAGCTGTAGAGAACAACTATAGCTCCCCCAAAATTTCCAACAAGAGGAAACACAAATGCCAATGCTATTTCAATAATGACTCCTATACGTAGGTAAGAAGAAGCTCTTTTTGTTTTTGGATATAGATAAGTGTATGTTCTACCTAGTTCACTTATGCCAGAAGATAAACTGAGCATGAAAACTATTTTCAGGACAAGACCAACAATTAGAGGAACGCTAAGAACCGACATTGTAATTCCCAACCCATAGAACAGATTATCGAAAAAGATTTCCAATGGATCATTCCAATCAGTGTGCCAATAGAAATCCCAAGCTAGATATGCAAAGGAGATATATAACGAAGCTAACGCCATGAATATAGTAGGAAGATAGAAAGAGTGGAGAATAGCTATTTTTCTAGATTCATCCTTCATTTTAGTTTTAAAAGATTTCATCATGTGTGGTTGAGTTTGTTGATGCATCATTTAACCTCTTAATCAAATTGTCACTAGGTACTTGTCTTATTTAAATCTAGCCGAGATTTACAATTTATAAAAGATTAAGGATTACCTTATTGAAAAAAAAGAAAAAGGAAATAGAGATTATTTGTTCCAAATTACCAAGTCTACGTAGGTATTACCGCCACCAAGAATAGCAACAAATGTACCCTTAAATAGCAAACCTGTAAAAGCACCAGATCCAGGGCAGTTAAGTGTACCAGATATAGCACCACCCACAACCTTGAATTTTAATACACCTTTAAAACCTGCAGCTTCGCCTTCAAAGTTTCCTGTAAATTCGATTATTCCTCCACCCCAACCATTATAGGTTGCAAGGTCTAAAAATATATTTCCATTGTAGTAGATTTCACCTTCTATATCACCATCGACTATAATTCCATAATGGGGAGTTCTTTTGGCAATATAAAATCCATCTTTATCAAATAATTTTACAGGGGCTCCGTAATCATAGTAATAATATTCAAAGGAGAGTGTTTCGTTAGTATGTTTGGCTTGAGTTTGCATTCCAAGGGAGAGTGAGCAGAGAAGTAGCAATGTTCCTAAAAGAATTGTTTTCTTTCCAATTTTCATTTTTATTCACCAGTTTCGATTCCACCGTAATACGGTAGTATTACAGTAGAACAAAAACAGATTCACATCAAGTTAATAAAGATTTTCTATGACAGAACATATTGGGGCATAAAAGAAGATTGGGTAACGCTAATCCACTCCTTTAAGTAATGCAGAGAGAGTAAAGTTGTATTTTATTCTTTCTTCTAAGAGGATAGTTTTGCAAAACAATGTAAAACAAAAAGCAGGTTAGAACAACAAGGTCTCTTTTTAGATTGAGCCACTAACAAGAAGGTAACCTTAATGCAAAGTTAATTATTTATTTTGTTCAGTTTTCCTTTTCAGATAATTTTGATTACCTTGTTCCAGATAATCCTCCTGTTTCACCAGAGGTTGTCTAATGAATTCAAGATCACTCTTGTCTATTTTTCCTTCTGTTATAAATTCATAACCCACTTTTTCGATTCTTTGAAGAATAGATTTATTCAAATCAGTTTCACGTCTTAGTAAGCTTGCATGAGGTCGACGAACTGCATCAGTTAACTCTAAAGAGAAAAGTTCAGTTAATTCTTCTACAATTTTAGCGACTACATCTAGATTGGCTAATTCCCACCATGCTCCAACAAAGAAACCAATAATTTTGGTAATTTTCACGTCATCATGAGGTTTAGCTCTTGTTCTCCCGTCTCTAAATTCTAGTATAGGTTCAACTAAAGGAACCAATCTATTTAGAATATTCTGCAATTCACCAGGAAGAGCAGCATAGGTAGGTGTCGCAATAACAAGGATATTAGTTTCTCTAAGTTTAGTAAGAAGTTCTTCCATATCATCTTGTTGAAAACATTCTCCAATTGTTTCTCTCCAACACTTAAAACAACCAATGCAAGGATGGATTTTTAATTTCTTTGCAAAAATTAATTCTACTGAAGCACCTGCTTCTTCCATTCCTTTAATAAATGGTGCTAAAACAAAACTAGTGTTGCCCTTCTCCATTTTAGGACTTCCAATGATTACAGTAACTTTAGTCAATAATACCACCTTATATTAGTAGAATAATCAAATCAGCAATATAAAATTATCCTAGGAAAATTGTTATGATTGGTTATGAAATCATTTCTCATAAGGTTTATCTCTTAACTTATCAACAGTGTCTACTTCTTTTGTTCAGCTTTCCTTTTTATATAATTTTCATTACTTCTTTTCAGATATTCTTCTCTGTCCATCAATGGTTGATAAATTGCTTGAGGATCTAATTGTTTTCTTTTAGCTCTTCTTCTGTGAATGAATGATCTAAGAATTTTTCTTAAAACTGGAAAGATTTTTTTGCCTAATATAAAAGCAAGAACTGCAGTAACAACAACAGCTATAGGTAATAGAATTACCAGTAAATAATAAGCAACTGGATTTGTAAATCTAAACTTAAGATTCAGAGGATAAATATCAAATGATTGAGAAAGACCTTCAATTGGGTATTGTTTTCTATTTCCAAGATCACTCCAGAAATTTCCTTCATTAGTAAAGGGGTCATACCATTTGTTATTGTATGAATTGTCAAGTGCTTGAGAATCTCCATTTTGATTGTTGTCGATAAAAGTACAATGATGAATTAAATTATTCTGGCTTTGAAGAGATAATTGTAAACCATGCAACCGATTTTCGATAAATGTATTAGTATGAATAATATTATTACTCGAAGAATGGAGTAATACTCCAGATCTGAAGTTATTATTACATGCATTGAATTTGACAGAACAATTACTAGAATTAGAAAGATAGATACCATTATTATAATTGTTAGAACAGGTATTATTTTGAACAATACATTGATTTGAGTCAAATAAAGCAATACCTTGATAAGTATGACCTTGACAGTTGTTGTGAACTATTGATGCACTTCCATTTTCTACAGAGTTAAGATATATTCCATATCCATCAACTCGAATGTAACAATTTCTGATAACAAAAGATTTAGTTGTATTACCGATATAGATACCATATTTTGTAATAGGATCACTAATATGTAAGTTCTCTATTAAGTATGGATCTTCCGGATCTCCTGTTCCTGGAAAATCATAGGTTATGAAATCGTGATCATTTTGAATAGAGATAGGAGGTGTTAGAGCTAAAATTTGGTAATCCTTCTTATTGAGTTGACTAGCACTAGAACTGAGATTTAGAGATATTATTGTAGAAGGAATTAAGAGAGAGATAATTATTAGTACAACAAAATAACTCCCAGATTTGTATTTCATATTTATCACAGAATATGACCAAACACGTTAGTATACAAAATAAATAAAGCTTTCCAAAAAATGGAATGAAGTGTTTTTGTTTCAAACACAAATTCTAGATTTTTACTAACGAGAAGGTAACCATAATGCAGGGATCAATTACACTAGCAGCAATACTTAATCCTAAATCACAAATAGTATAGTTTATTGGTTTGTTTGCTCTTTTTTTGCTTTGGATGATACTCGTAAATTAATTATCAATCCGAGTAATAATGCAAGTGAAGTAGTAGAAAAGAATACAGTGAAAATAATGAATGTTATGTATAATCCCAAACAAATCAAGGAATCATCACAAATAACCCCATTATAACTTAAGTGTATCAAAATACCTGAAACTATGGTTAAGGCCAAGCTAAATGAAAAAGTGATTGCTAAAGCAACTGGAGTTTTAAATGGAATTCTCATTTTTGATCAACTTTTGGTGAATTAGTTGTACTAAGACATTGAATCTAATAAACATTCCTAGATAGCATAAAATGGATTATCATTTACTCACAAATTAACATTTTTCATTCTCAATTTTTCTGCTAGATTTATTTCTCATATGGTTTATCTCTTAGCTTATCTTCAGTTTCAATTCTTTTAGCCCAATCTATCCAATTTTGGTTTCCGCCATTTATATACATCTCTAAAGGCATTGAAAGAACTTCTAATTTCTTCAATTCTTCCTTAGGAATCGTTTTTCCAGAAGATATATTTTCTGCAGCAGCATTGATTACTTCAACAAGGATTTTAGCAGGTTCAGCATAGATTTTGTGTCTAATATCTTCTTCAGGCAAAGGAGCAATCTTCTCAATTAAACCTGTGACACCATACAAGGTATATGTTCCAGCTGCACCTATTGGTAATCCCCCTGCCCAAATGAACCCATTGAGTTTTGCAAATTGCTCATACATTTTTAGAGCTAATAGATTATGATAATATTCTAGAAATCCAGCACAAGCTATTGCTAGAAGATATCTTTTCTTCTCTGTGACTTTTCCATTTTTGACAGCTTCAGAAATTATATCCATTAATCTGATAGTATTAGCTGGAGCACAATCAATATACAGTGGTGTTGAAAGAAGAATAATTTCGCTTTTGTTTATTGATGATAACATCTCTTCAATTAATTCTTCGAGTAAAACTGCCTCTCTTCCGTCCTTATTTGGATCTAGAAGACGTTTAAATTCTTCAAGTCCTCTTCTTGTTGTTTCAAAAGGAATAACCTCTGTTTGATCAAATACTTCGATTTTGAGACTAAATTTCACTTTTTCATCAGCCTTTTTCTCCTCGATTTTGATATCTTTCTTTTCCTCACTCATATATATTCTTCCTCACACAAAAAATGATATTGTGAGACTGAAAAATTAAAAAAAGAAAAAGAAGGGTGTATTTTCGCCAAAAACATGGGAGAAACAATATCTACAAATAAACATTTGCCGAAAAATCCCGGAAGTTTATCTGAAGATAAGGCGTTTATCTTAAGCATAGCCGTCAAGCACCCCATCATGGTTATTATCTTGTCTTAAGAGTTCGATCCCTGCATTGAATGTGGAATTATCTATTTCCCCATTGAATAGTTTCTCCAGTAGAATTTGTGCTTTTGCTTTGTTTGGTAGTTTACTGTAATCATTGAATTGGTGTTCTTGAGTTCTTAGATATTCAAGTGCGTCCTTATCGTCACTGTGATCATAGATTAATGTCGTCTTGATATCCCTATGTCTTGCTATTCTCTGTACCGTCCTTGGGTTAACCTTGTCATTCAATCTGAGTGTTATTGCACTTGGTTTTATCGTTTTATATGGTGTCACGGTTCTATTTATCCCCGTTCTCAATGCAGTTCTCTTCGTAACCCTTCGAATGATGCTTGTACTGAGTATTTTTCCTCCCTTGTTTTTCCCCATTGTATTTATTATCAGATAATCTTTGAATTTGTCTTTAGGTTTATCTCTGACTTTCAGATAGTCGATGACTGCCTGTTCAAAACGAGGGCTCATAGGAACGCTTGTATTTCCAATTTTTGAATCCCTGAGATACAGCATGTGGTTGTCAAAGTCAATATCAGATAAACGTATGCTTATCAGTTCGCTTGGCCTGAGTATTTCGTCATAGAGTCCCAGAGCCACCAAGTTATCTAACGGATCTTCTTTTGCTGTTTCAAGAAATCTGTTTTTTTCTTCGACTGAAAAAGGTTTTCTGTAGGCTCTTACTTGCGCGGGTATTGATACTTTAATTCTTTTTTTCCCGATCCATTTATAGAATTTGGTGACACCAAATAACCATATTCTTACTGTGTTTTGCTCATATGTTTTAACTATGCGTTCTTTCCATTTCCTTAAGTCTTTGATTGTCGTCTCATTTAATGGTTTCTTGACGTATTTACTATAATGTTTTATTCCGTCATAGTATGCTTTGATTGTGTTTTCCTTTCCATGTTCTTGACGAAGATAACTTTTATATTTTCTAAGTATATCTTCGTTCATCATACTACCTCATTTGGCGATTGCAATAAATCGTCTTTTTTTCTTTCTATATCATCTCCTACCCTTTCGGGTAAAAGTGCATTGTATTCTGATTTTATAACTGCTTTGACACAATCCTTTGTTATTCTTTGATTTCTAGTGCCATTGAATTCTAAGAGCTCCTCGCTTTTTTCAACTAGATTTTCAATTATTGATTCTAAAAATTGGGAGGTCTCTTTCACACTATCTTCTTGAATCTGGCGATTTGTGTATTTTCGCATTATTTTCCAGATAGTGTGAGTATGCAACATTTCGTTAAGATTCTCCTTTTAATAGTGGTTTCTCATCAAAATGCTTAGACATGGCTGAAATTTCCCATGTGCCATAGATCTTTAAGACAGTCGTGAGTTTGTCTCCTGTTTGTTGAGCTACAGCTTGAGGATCTCTATGAGCTTGAGCCGATAATCTCACAAAAGTATGTCTTAGCTTGTGCCAGGTGAAATTTACAGGAACTCCATTTTTAAATTTCAGGATCTCTGCTTTCTTGATCCAATACATGAGCTTACGATTTGCAGTCTTATACCCAAATGGAAAAACATCTCCTTTCTTTCGTTTTTTAGTATTGAGATACATTTTCAAAAGGTTAAGAGCGTTCTTAGGGATTGCAATATCTCTATAGACA
>MEHH01000152.1 GCA_001940755.1 Candidatus Heimdallarchaeota archaeon AB_125 | reverse complement strand
AAAGTCACATTGCATAACTCTATAATAAGAAATGAGATGATTGCAGATATTGCAGAACAATCCGTTCGAGACAGTTATACATTTTTTCAAAAATTAAAATTAAAAAAAAATGAAGAAACTATTGCGCATCAAATACTAAAAGAAATAAAAAGCCTTAAAGAAGCATCGGATGTCTCTTCCTGTTCAGTTTGCAGTCCCTTTTTGACCTACCAATTGGGCACTAACCTAGCCTGCCATTAACCATATTATTTTCACCTTGAACATATTTAAACTTTTTCGTAATCTTTGTGGAGAGGTTGAGATACCGACAAAAATTATTACGGAGTTTGTTGTGGATATTTAATAATTATTCCATTGAATTTGTAATTCAATCTACTATCTTTTACATATTTTTCTTAGTTTTACTAAAGTTAGTTTTATTTGTAGAAAAAGAGAAATGGGTGTTATCCCACTATTGTATCTGTATCTCTATAATCGCCCATGAATGACACAACTGCGCATGTAATAGCTACGGCTGCTCCGAGAATTTTAGCTACTGTAACTGCTCCTCCTGAAGCTGCATCTCCAGCTCACTCTATTGCTAAAACAAACAATGCTATAAATCCTGTAATTCCAAACACTATTTGTTCCCAAAGCTCTGCCG
Organism: Candidatus Heimdallarchaeota archaeon AB_125; assembly: GCA_001940755.1. Classification (GTDB taxonomy): domain Archaea; phylum Asgardarchaeota; class Heimdallarchaeia; order Heimdallarchaeales; family Heimdallarchaeaceae; genus UBA460. The sequence continues at coordinate 6,151 of MEHH01000152.1, read as the reverse complement.
CAAAAAAGCAATCCCAAAATATTTCTAGTGCATCCAAAAACCAACCCATGAAAGTTCCGATAGCTGATTCTAGTGTAATCTTTTCCAAACCAAGATACACCAGTGTTGTCACCATTGATGCCCAACCAACTGTATAGATTTTTACTTGCATACTTACAACAAATGGCAAATCTGAGGGGATATACCAATCAACAAGAAATAGTGCTATAAGCAGAAATGCAGCAACTAAATGAAAACCTAGCTCAGCCCAGCTTAAGTAATGACGTGCATAATTAGGTGCTGAACCCGGATTTGTACCTCCGATCCCACCTCCACCACCAGGATCTAGGAGAAACCGTAAAGGTTCCACACAAGAGGGATTTGCAAAAATATCCATAAATCTAGATTTGATTTTCGGATAGATTGAAGAATCTTGAGATAAGATATAAGAAACAACTAGACTTCCAATTACAGCATCTATTTCACCATCAAATGTTGCAACATTTGTAGAACTCAGATCAGTCTGCTCTAATAAAGCACTAGAATAGCATGATAGTACTATGTCTTTGTTTGGTGTTCCTTTTATTGGATCTTCTAAAACATCCCATTGCGTTAATTCACCGTTAATCATTACTCCTTCTTCGCTACCATGGGATACCCAGATTGCTACACCCAGAAATCGCCAATATTTTAAATTGTATTTAGCTGAGTCGTAATCAACAACTACTGCATTTGGAATATTTTGCTCTAGGTTTTCTATCGCTTCCGTTACAGCTTGAGAATCATCTAATCTTACCACCAATTGATTTGGTATTGGTGTGGTTAATGCTTGAACAAAAGGCATGCTTAAAGTCAAAAAAATCAAACACGTTACAATTATTAGTAATTTTGCTTTTTGTTTACTTATTTTCACAATAAATCAACTCCTTCCAACGTAAACTCTAGTTAACTCAAGAAATTATAAAAGACTTCTTGTCAAAATAGTGACACTCTTACTCATCATAGTTCAAAACAACTTCTTAAAATAATTTTTTAAGAAATATTATTATATTTCACAAATAGTTTAGGTTCAGTGATTAATAAATGGATACTAGCAAGATTTCAACCAAAATTGAAGCTGATTTTGAAAGCTCTCATCTTGATGAAATTAGAAGATTTATCAAACAACCATCTGTCTCAGCTGACGGAAATGGCATACAAGAAACAGCAATTATGCTCTCAAAGAAAATAAAAAAATTAGGTGGAAAAGATGTTCATTTTGTTGACTTATCAGGTGATGATTTCGGCCATCCAATAGTCTATGGGGAAATATTTGATGACCCATCTAAAACTACAATTTTATTCTATAGTATGTACGATGTTCAACCCGTCTTTCCAGAAAATTGGATCTATAACGACCAGAAGGTTGAACCATTTGGTGCTGAGATTATTGATTATGAATGGATACCAGGTTATTCTGGTAAATGTCTTATGGGTCGTGGTGTCACTAATCAAAAAGGTCCAACTATAGCTTTCTTCAATGTTTTAGATGTTTATTCAGAACTCTACGGGGAATTACCTTTCAACATAATCTTTGCTTTGGAAGGTGAAGAAGAACTTGGTTCAACTCACGTAGGTCCATTTATTGACAAATACAAAGAACAATTAAGTAGAGCAGATGTTCTTCTTTTTCCTGCTTTTTGGGAGAATCCTATAGGAAGAATAATGATGCCACTGGGTGTTCGAGGAGTAGTAGCACTGAAATTAAAATGTAAAGGAGGGAAATGGGGTGGACCTGTTATTCGTAACCAACATTCCTCTGTTTCAGGAATCATTCAAAGTCCTGTTTTCAAGTTTATTGAATGTTTAAACTCATTGAAAGATGATGCAAATAATAGAATACTTGTTCCAGGGATCATGGAAGATTCAGATATTGTTGGTCCAGACGAAGAAGATAAACAAGTTATTCAAGACTATTTGGAAAATTATTCATTTGTTGAAGAGCTTAAACGTGATGGTAACATTGAATCACTTCGGTCTCTTGAGAATGATCAAGAGCTATCTGGTGAACAAGCTATTATTCAGATGCTCTTTACACCTGGTATCTCTATTAATGGTATTGAAGGAGGTTACTATGATGAGGGTTCTATGACTATTATACCTAAAGAAGTCAAAGCTAACCTAGATATTCGTCTTCCTCCTTTCCAATCTAGAAGCTTTGTCATTGAGAAGTATAGTGAACATTTTGATAAGAACTTTCCAATGATAGATTATGAATTCGAAAAAGGTGGTTATGAATCAGGGAAGATTCCATTGTCACATCCTTTAGCTCAAACAGCTTACAACCTTTATAAGGAATTTAATAAAGAAGTCATGGTTTTACCGTTATTAGCTGGTTCTGCTCCTTTTGCTCTCTACCAGAAGAAACTAGACATACCTTTCATTGTAGCTGGTATTGGTCATAGTGGAAGAGCTCACTCACCTTTAGAATATGCAGTCATTAAAGCTAATAAACCAGAAGTAGGTGGGATTATTGATTTTGAACTGTACATTGCAAAATTACTTCATAAGCTAAGTACAAGTTACAAATCATAACTCCTCTTTTCTTTCTTTTTACAAATGGCTTTCTCTAGTTTTATCAAATGAATCTTCTCTTAGAATTCTAGTACTCTCCATTATTCTTGACTTGATTATGTTTGTAACATTTTCAAATTCTTTTTCATCAAATTCAAACTCAAAAATCTTTGCTAGATTCTGGACAAGTGCTTTAGTTGAATCATAACTTGCTGTATTAGGATCACACTCAGCCAACAATGCAAAATTCTTTTCAAAACCCTTAGTGTTGCATAGTTCTAAAGTCTGAACTACTGTTCCATAAATTACTCCTTCTTCTAGAAACTGAACACCTTTCTCCTCAAGAAAGGAAAGTGTCTCTTCATTGCTAGCTATTCCATAGCAGTTTATCTCTTCATACGGTGTCATAATAGAAGGTAATCCTCCTACAGGCACAATATGTGATACTTCACTTTTGATATAGAAGTCTACTAGCATTTCTATAAAATCAGGGACTGTATTGTAGGGGATAGAAACTTCGCATGACATTAAGGCAATTTGATCATTTTGAAATATCCTTATTGGCTGTTCTATTAATCCATCTTTTACTATTGCTACTGGAGGTAAATCTTCAGCATGAACTACTGCTACTTGTTCCATTTTCAAAGATTTTACTAGGAATGTTGCTAATATTGTTCCTATTGCTCCACTCCCACTAAAAGATTGTATAATGGGTTTCCCTTTAAGATCTAAATTGTTTATTTCATTTATGCGGTTCAATTAAGTCACCTTTCGTTTTCTTTTTCTTAATGTAATCGTAATTGCAGTAAAGAGTCCAAGTGATACTACTGAGCTAACCATTTCGTAGTTTGACTCTTCAGTGCTTCCTTCTGTCTCAGTTGATATATTAAATCCAGCTATATTAAGATAATTTATTGCTTCTGCAACACTATATGGATATGTTGTAACACTCTGATAATAAATGTCTGAGAAATATCTAGAAATTGGAGAATCTGTAATATTGTAGAAACCTTCATGGAAAGCATCATTCATAACTGTTTTTTGGATCATAAATGCTAAAGCTTTGCGAATTGCTAATGCTTTGGATACTCCTGTTTCGTTTGTTGGTACATAGTTATTTGCTCCTCCAAAGATCTCATTTTCCAGATTAAATGCTACAAAAATTAATGAGTTTTCTAGCTTCAAATCAACTATAAAATCATCTTCAGGAATAGCCAATATCATCGCTGGATCTTTTCCAAAATCTGCTATATCTATTCTACTTCCTTCCTGTAAATCTAGGTTCATAGAATAACTATCAGTCCTTGATTGAGTTTCTATAGTTTCAAAAACTAAACTTGCAGTTTTAACTGGATCAACACCCACTCCATGCCAACCAGTGAAGCGATTTAAAGATGCAGTTAAGTCTATTTGACTATCAGTTGCATTATAGGTATATTTACCTGTACCAAAGGGATTCTGTCTAAACTTTGTCCATCTTCCAGAATCTACTATATCTTCTATTGTACTTTCAACATTCAGATAATACTCTGGGAAAGGATAAATCGACAAGTCTTCAAGTGCAAATGCATAAGGTTCTTTTTCTGGTGTATCAGGATTTGAATCAATATTAATAGCAACAGTTGTACTATTGTAGTTTTCATATGAATCTATCCATTTGTAGATTTTATGGTTTAAATTTGCATATGGGCTTTTAGTCAGATCCAGAGTAAACTTAACATCATCTACTGTAAGTTGTTCGCTGGGGAAAATTCCTTCCACATCTGGCTGCCAATTAACACCGTTTCTAACATGAAGCAACAAAGTAGTATCATTCTCATATTCCCAGCTATCAATTAATCCATAATTTGTAGGAGTTCCTTTTTCATCCAAATGAATCAGTTTATCCATAATGAGTGAAACAAGCAGTTTTTCGCCATCTTCAAACATTGTTAGAGGGTTAAGATCATACCATCCACCAATACCAATTTTGAGCTCTGTGGTTGAATCTTGGTTACTGTGTAACCCATCAAAAGACATGTATGGTAAACTATCTGATATCCCCCACTTACTGGTAAATCCTTCTAAATTGTTCCAATATGCAAAAACTCTTGCAGGAGTAAAAAGAGGAATCATTGGAACTATACTATCCATAAGATGTTCCTGTAAAGTGTAAAAAAGATTCTTTCTTGCATAAGCATCCATTTCTTGAGTTATGTTATCAATTAGTTCAGATGTTAATCCACTATCCAGACTATCTACAAAATTGAAAACATTCAGACTTGCTCCTTCTTTAAATAATAACTCTAAGTGCGGTGAATTTAAACCTTCAAGCTCAATTATTGCCATTTCATACTCTCTTGAACCAACTACATTATCTAAGAATAATGCATAATCCATTGAATAATCAGTAACAGCAATTCCTAAATCACCTATGTCTTGTACTATTGAATCTGCATAATCTGTGTAGTATAATTTCTGTGTCCCCTTTGTATAGAATCTAAGTGTTGTATTGAACACACTACTTTGAGGGCCAGGTCTTGGTCCAAACATCATTACAGCAAATAGAGCTGTTATAATTAAAACACCTATAAAAATGTAAAGAACAGCTTTATTGAGTGTTCTCTCTGGTTTACTCATTCACTTTACCAACTTTTCTTTTGTAAAAATGTTTATTAAACTATTTCTTTGGCAACTTCTCGCTAGAGAAGAATCTCTTTCTTCCAACCCTCATTGCAATTAGAATCACTATTAGTGAAGCACCCATATCACCAATAAGAACTGCTAACCAAAGAAGGTTTGCTGATAAGAAAGAACCAAGAGCACTTGTAGCAGCACTAACGAATACGAGGATAAAGAAAGAGAATTTAATGAACAGCGACAAAAATATGTTAATTTGAATAGTTCTCTTTGTTTGCTTGCTTAGTTTAAACAAATATGGAAGACTGAATAAATTATCAGATGAAAGAACAATATCTGCAGTTTCTATGGCAATTGAAGTACCTGCTGCACCCATTGCTATACCTACATCAGCAAGTGCTAAAGCTGGAGAATCATTTATACCATCTCCTACCATTACAACTGATTGTTCTCTTTCCTTGAGATTTTTAATGAATTGCATTTTTTCCTCTGGTAATAACTCTGCTTCATAATTGATATCTAATTCCTCTGCAATTTTAGATGCTACTTCTTCATTATCACCTGTTAGCATCACTATTTCTTTTACACCAAGTTTTTTTAATGAATCAATTGCTTCCTTTGTTTCATTTCTTGATTGATCAGACATGTTTATATGGGCCATAACTAGTTTATCTGCTAAAACATATGATACTATGCTTTCTGATTCTTCACATTCTAAATCACATGATTTTAACCCAATAACTTCATCTACAAGAGATTCATTACCCAGATAGTAAGTTACTTTTTTTCTTGTACCTTTAATTCCCATTCCAGGCATAATTTCTACATCTTTGTACCCAAACAACCTTGCTTCATTTTCAAGTCCCAACTCAATTATAGCTTCTGCGATTTTATGCTCCGAATGATATTCTAAACCATATGCTATTTCAATAATTTCCTTTTCAGTATATCCTTCTAAAGCTTCAACTCTGTAGGCCTTGAGTTTTCCTGTCGATAATGT
>MEHH01000151.1 GCA_001940755.1 Candidatus Heimdallarchaeota archaeon AB_125 | reverse complement strand
CTCTATTGTCTAATCTTCTTGCTGGTGCTGCTTTGATAGTTTTCATGTTGGCTTCTTTAGAAAAGGATAATTTTTTCCGAGAACTTTATGGGTATCCATACAAAGTTTATAGTCAAGCTGTCCCTCGATTCAATTTTGTACATGGTTTCATCAAAGCAATGCTGTTCAGCAGAAAAGCAAGTGAAGAGGAGATTAACAAAAACAAAGAGTAAAAATGCTCAATAATTCTGATTTTTTTCGAAATTCTTCTTAAGGAAACTAATATATTGATTATAGTCTTTGTTGATTTAATGTGTGAAATTGAATATATACAAACCAATGATGATCCAGAAATTGAAGTAAGGATTGCTAAATTCAAAACTCAGAATGAGAAATACAAATCTAGAACAGTGATTATTATTCCAGGTTGGTTGAGTACTATCGATGAATTTACCAAATTGGCTCAAAATCTATCAAAATATGGTAATATATTTATTTATGAGCCAAGAGGGTATGGGAAGTCCAAAACTCCTCATAAGAAAGGTTATTTCACTCCCGAAGAGTACGATAAGGAGCTTTCAAGGGTTATTCAAACACTTAATCTAAAAGAAAAGGACTTCATTCTATTTGGAAGCTGTTCTGGTGCATCACAGGTATTCAACTATTACATTAACGGTAAAGGTTTGAAACCTGATCTAATTACAGCAATCAGTCCTCAAGAAAAGTATAAAACTCCATTCTGGTTACCTGTATTAGGTTGGTTACCATCTTTTATCATGAGTTTTTTCCAAGCTATGATTATTTTCTTTATGAATGTCATGCTGAAATTTAAGAAACCAGAAGAAACTCAAAATGTTAGATGGGCAGCCAAACAACTGAAGGAAAATGATGCTTGGTGCCTTAGAAGGTTTGTTTTCGAGTTTGTTATTAATTACTCAATTCAAGGGAAATTAAATGAAATAGATGTTCCGATGTTGATGTATGTTGCTGAAGATGATTATTTCGTCGATCCTGAAGTTTCAAAGAAATTTTTATCAAACGAAAACTCAGAAATAATCGAACTGAAGTCAAAATTTCACAGAATTCAATTGGATAATGAAGAAGTAATGGCAGAGAAATTTAGTGAATTTCTATTGAAATTAGGAAAATAAATATTTTCAGTTTTCCTAATCCAATGATGGAAGCAAAGACACAATTATAGTCCCCATTCCAGTATTACTTCCAATGATTGGTGAAGCGAAAGTGATGAATGCTCTATCTATATTTCTCACTTTCTTCAAATTTTCTAAGATATACTGAGCTCCTCGTAAGTTACTTACATGAGAAATTATTAGATTATATTTTGTATTTTCTTCTGTTCCTTTGACGGCTAGTTTCAGAAGTTTTTTCACCATTCCTTTTTTACTAAAGAATACGGGAGTACTTGAGACTAATTTACCTGGTCTTTCCATCTGAGCAATGGGTTTAACACCAATCATTTTGGTTAAATAGAGAATTAGTTTTGACTTTATTCTCCCAGATTTGTAGATATTATCCATAGTATGAAAACCAACATTCAGATAATATCTGGCTATAAGACTTTCAATAATATCCTTTATCTGCTCTACGTTTTTCCCTTGTTGTGCTAGTTCGGAAACATATAGAGCCATTAAACCTTGAACACCAGAAGCTGCTTCAGTATTTATTAGAGTTACATTTTCTTCATATTTCTTTATTGCGAGTCTATATGCTGAAAATGTTGAACCACTAAGTTCTTTGGCTACTGAAATACAAAATACATGATCATATTGTTTGTTTTCTAGACTTTTTTCAATCAAACTCAGGAAATCTGCTGCTTCAGGATTAGCTGATGATGGGAAAAACTCTGAATCTTCTAAAAGACGATAAAAATCATCTATTGCTATATCAACTCCAAGTTTCCAAGGTTTATCTTCAAATAATACAATATGTGGAACTGAGGAAATTTCATGCTTTTCCATAAGTTCAGTTGTTAAATCAGCTGCTGAATCTGTAATAACCTTTATTTTCACTTGTTTCAATCAATAAATTGGCGAGAGCTGTAAAAAACCTTTTGTGGTAAACAAATATGAAAATAAGTAATTAGAATTCTGAAAATTTATAACGGATAAAGAGAATCAACAAAATGTTCGCAATGAAAACAAAGGAAATAATTGAGAGAGCGATGGCTCAAATCAAAGCTGATCTTATTCTTCGTGGTGGGAAATATGTTAATGTTTTTACCAGAGAACTTCTTGATGGAGACATAGTTGTATCTGGAAGTAAAATTGTTCATATTGGACTTCAAACAAGTGAATTTGAAGGTGAAAATACTGAAATTCTCAATGTAACTGGAAAAATCATTAGTCCTGGTCTAATTGAATCTCATATACATGTTGAATCTTCAAAGTTGACACTTACTGAATTCACTAAAGCTGTAATTACACATGGTACAACAGCTGCTGTTATAGATCCTCACGAATTAGCTAATGTTACTGGAATCAAAGGTTTGAATGTTCTATTTGATGAAGTTAGAAAACAAAAAATTAGATACTTTGTTGAAGCTCCTTCATGTGTCCCCTCCCTACCAGGTTTTGAGACATCTGGAAGTGTAATTACAGCTGCTGATATTGAAGATTTAATGGGTAGAGATGAAATATTCGCTCTTGCTGAAATGATGAATTATCCAGGTGTTTTTCTTGGTTTTGATGATGTCATCAAGAAAATTGATGCTGCAAAGAAATCGAAAAAAATTATTGAAGGTCACGCTCCTTTACTTTCAGGAAAAGAACTCCAAACATACATAGCATCAGGTATTGCTTCTGATCATGAAGCATCATCACTAGAAGAAGCTCTTGAGAAATTAAGATTAGGAATGAAACTCCAAGTTCGAGAAGGTTCTTTTGCAAGAGATTTGGTTAATATAATGACTAAATTAAAGAAATACAACATTGATACTCGCAATATATTGATTTCATCAGATGATCGAAATCCAATTGATTTACAACAAAAAGGTCACCTTGATTATACATATAGACTTCTCATTAACGCTGGAATTAACCCGTTAGAAGCAATTCAGATGCTTACAATAAATCCTGCAACTCATCTGAATGTCAATGATCAAATTGGAAGTTTAGGTCCAGGAAAGAATGCTGATATTGTTGTAGTAGATAACCTAGAAGAATTCAAAGTCGAATTAGTATTTGTTAATGGTGAACTTGTAGCAAAAGATGGAAAAACTAATTTTCTTCAGGAGGAGATGAACTATCCTAGTTTTATTCTAGACACAGTATCAAATCTTCAGATTCCTGACATTGAAGATTTGCAGATAATAAGAAAAGAAGTTGATCAGGTCAAAGTTAAAGTAATTTCTCTTAATGAAAACTCCCTTATCACAGATCACCTAAATCATACCTTAATAGTTGAAAATGATAAGGTTGTACCTGATGTTGAAAATGATGTTTTACCCATAGTAGTTGTAAATCGTCACACTGATGAACAGAGAATTGGCAAGGGTTTTGTTAAAGGACTTGGGATTAAAGAAGGAGCTATAGCTAGCACTATTGCTCATGATTGTCATCAACTAATTTGTGTAGGAACAAATTACCAATCTATGCTAAAAGCAATTTCCAAAATCAAAGATACTAAAGGAGGACAAGTTGTAGTCTTCAAAGATAAAATTACCGTGCTTCCTTTAGAATTTGCAGGGATAATGAGTTGCTTATCTTTCGAGGAAGTAGTTTCAAAAACTCAGCAGTTACATGCTTCTTTACTCGATTTAGAAACATCGATTTCCGAACCATTTATGGCTCTTGCATTCGTGTCTCTTCCAGTAATCCCTCATTTGAAAATTACTGACTATGGATTAGTTGATGTTGACACAATGACAAAAGTATCTGTTTTTGAGGATTAAATTGAACTTGCTTTCATAACATTTTTAATTTCTCTTTTTTCTTATTCATTCATGACTGAATTACTCTTTCAGCAGGATTCATATCTTAAGGAGTTTGAAGCAGAAATTATTGAAATTTCTGAAGACTCTATTGTATTAAACAAAACAGCCTTTTCACCAAGAGGTGGGGGTTTAACATCTGATCAGGGTGTAATTATATTTGAAGATGGTTCTCAAAGTGATGTTCTTGATGTATTGTCAAGAAGTGGAAAGGTATTTCACAAACTTTCATCAATTCCAAAAGAAGAGCATATTGGAAAAACAGTGAGGGGAATATTAGATTGGGAAAGAAGACATAAACAGATGAGACTACATACACTTCTACACGCAATATCTAGCATTTTATACAAAAAATATGGTACTACGGTTACTGGTGGAAATATAACACCAGAAAAAAGTAGAGTGGATTTTGATATTGATCATTTAAGACAAGAAAGAGTTCATGAAATAGAAACAGCTATTAAAGAAATTATAGCTGGAGATCATAAAGTGTACGTGTCTTTTTTAGAGAGAAAAGAAGCACTGAGTGATCCAGAATTGATTAGAACTAAAGTTAACTTAATTCCAGAAAGTATGAAGATTTTAAGAATAGTTGAAATAGAAAATGTTGACCGCCAAGCAGATGGTGGTGTTCATGTTGGAAGTACAAAAGAAATAGGTTCTTTTGTTCCACTGAAAACTGAAAATAGAGGAAAAGATAAGAAGCGATTATACTTTACAGTTTCTCCCTAAATCTTTTCAGTAGGATTTACCGATAAGGTTAAAAATGTGTCTTTTTGACGATAAAACAAATATACTAGTAACTTAAGGGATATTTATGAAAAAGAGCATATTCGTTGGTTTATTTGCCATTTTGGTGATACTAAGTTCTTCTTCGACCAATATGTGGACTGCTTCAGCTGTCTATGATCATGTTCAAGACGGTAATTATAAATTGAATGCTGAAATAAGAAAAACAATTAATGCTCCTAATATTGTAAACAGGTCTCAATATAATTTATATGAGTATGTTGATGAAATAGGTGGAGATAAGAAATTAAAATGGAAAGTTACAGAATTAGAGAGAACAGATAATTTCCATATTGCTGAAGGAGATAAAAATCTTAAGGAAGGAGACAAAATAATACTCAAAATCGGAAGTGATCCTGCTTTACAACTAGATCAACCTCATGTGTGGTGCTTGGTTTATGTTAATGATGTAATGGCTAGATATATCAATGATATTGAACATGGTCGTGCAGTTTTCAAATTCCTACAGCCTATTGGAATAAACTACTGGCATGATTTTACTGATTCAACTTACAACGAAACAGCATTTCTGGATTATTATGAATCTCATTACAATTATACTGATTTTGCTGTAACTCACTATAATCAAACTTTCTTTTATAACGAAACAGGTTTCTTTAGTTATTTAGATACTTCACCTTTTGTTAATCAGACTCAATGGTCTGTTGAAGAAGATGTAGTAAGATATACCAATGTTCTAAAAACACAGGTAAATAATATCACTTCTGTAGAAATTATTTATGATAAAGAAACAGGTTTAATGAATGAACTGTATTACTCAGCTAGTTTCATAAATGGGACTGGACATTTTGCTGGAGTAAACTTGACGTTTATACGCCTTCATGGATGGGGATTAACTTACAACATCACAACATGGGTAGTATGGATTCCTATATTACTAATTACAGTAGGATTTATTGTTGCATTTAGGTTACGTGCTTTCCAAAAATTAAGACTCTATTTAGAAGCAAGAAAACTTGCACGAAGAGAGTAAAATCCCTCTCCTTTTTTTATTTTGTTTTAGAATGTTTAAATGCCAGTTATGTCCATTTTTACCCAATAACGAAAATGTTATATGTTTCTTTAACAGTTTTTTTCTTCCGAAAGAAAAATAATGAAATTTTAATGTAAAATAACTATGGATTGATTTTAATGACTACATTAAAGACTAAAAAAGTTGATTTGAAAGTAGAGAGGGATTTTGCTCTATTAAATATTTCAACGTTAGATGAATTAAAAATAAAGCATTCTGCTAATGTGAAAGTAAAAAGCGATACTGGAGAAATTATGTGTGAAGTTATAGCTACAGAAGATCTTATTGAACCAGGTTTTGTGGGTTTAAAAGATGGAACTCTTGATCTACTAAAAGTAGCAGAAAATAAGAAGGTGAGTGTCTTCGTTCGTCGGAGACCCGCATCAATTGATTTCGTTAAGAATAAGAAGCAAGGAAGTATTTGGAAAGAGGGAGAAATTAGATCAATTGTCAATGATATTTGCAGTGGACAATATACTGATCTGGAAATATCTATGTTTACACTTGCTCAGTATTATCTTGGATTAAACATGGATGAAATTCAATATCTTACAACATTTATGGCCGAATATGGTACAACTCTGAATTTTGGAGAGCCAGTTTATGACAAACATTCCATTGGAGGAATTCCAGGTAACAAAGTAAGTCTTGTGATTGTTCCTACTGTAGCTGCAGCAGGTTTACTCATTCCAAAGACAAGTTCAAGAGCTATCACTAGTCCATCTGGAACTGCAGATACTATGGAAGTACTCTGTGATGTGAATTTTTCCGCTGATGAGATTTTAGAAATAGCACCTAAAACAAGAGGTATGCTAGTTTGGGGTGGAACCTTAGATTTATCTCCTTTAGATGAGATAGTTATTCATAAGGTTGAACAACCATTAGGTATAGATCCCCACAGTCAGATGCTTGCAAGTATATTTAGTAAAAAAGTATCAACTGGTGTTGATCACATGGTTCTTGATATTCCAACAGGAGAAGGGACTAAAATGCCAACTAAGGAAGATGCTATAAATTATGCTCATGAAGCAACTGAATTAGGTAGAAGACTTGGTATTCAGATTGAAGCAGCGTTAAGTTATGGAGAACAACCACTTGGAACAGCAATTGTTCCTGCTCTCGAG
>MEHH01000150.1 GCA_001940755.1 Candidatus Heimdallarchaeota archaeon AB_125 | reverse complement strand
CTCACGAAGTTCGCTAGTTAATTTAGAAACCATCTGGTGAATAACTTGAATAGTGAAAATACGAATAACGCTCTGCCAACTCAAGATCATCTGCGCGCCGGCTTTTTTCGTAGCAGTCGCCGTATCTTCAGTTGAATTACGTACCGATCGTAATAGGTTTGTTTCTTTTTGGATTACTGCTTGTTTTTGTTTTGATGCTTGCGCCGCTTTGTGTTGAGTAGCGTTATATTTAGTGGCAGTCGCGTTTAGCGCTTTGAGTTTAGAATCAACACCTACGGCCGCCTTATTGTACGCCTCAGTGGCCGATGCTGCACCGCCCATGGCGGCAGTGTAATTATTAAGAGCGCTAGAGAGATTACCTAACGTGGCGATAGCGCCAGCAGCTTCAAATCCTAATACTGTTTTCAGGGGTTCAGCCATTAGATTCTCTTTATTTTGACTGGTTTGAGTATTGGTCTAGGTAATCTAGTAGTTTTAGCAGCTTCTAAATATCTAGGTGTATCCTCTATGACTATAGCTTTTCTTGGATCAAGACTTGTTTCGTTGAAAATAGCTTCGTAAAATGATTCATCTGCTTTATGAATGTTTACTAAATCTGGTCCATAGAAGTTTTCAAAACAATCAATTACTCTCATTCCCCTGAGATAACCTTTGAGCTCTTTTGAATGCTCAGCAGATGATGTATAGAGCTTTAATCCTAATTTGTAGAGAACCTGTATACTATCTATCACTCCTGGAAAAGCTGATCTAACGTTAGGTGTGATGATATCTACAACTTCAAAATAAATTTTCTTATGCTTTTCTTTAGGTGGACTTTCAACTCCTACATAATCAAACATAGAAGTTATCCATTGACTAATGTAGTTTGAATAGAATGTTTGATAATCAGTATAATTTTTCTTTTCAAGATTGATGTTGTGCTCTGTCCAATATTCGTTGATAAAATTATAGTTTCCCTCAGCCCACTGATGAAATTCTCCTCCATATTTAGGTGAAAAGTATTCACCAATCATTTTCATCCATTGAATACCTCGAAGTTTATTATCGTTCATGACTCCTCCATCATCAAAGAAAACAGCAAAATCAGAGGGATTATCTTTAACCATTCAAGTATATCAAAATCTAATAGTAAATAAAGATATTTCCTTAAACTAGACAATAATTATTCCTTCTAATAAGGTGTTAAATACTTTCAGTGACCTCTGGTTCTTTCAAAACCCCTCTTTTTCGACTGGAAGATTTACTAGAACTTCCAAGAAGGTGGTATATTAATTAATAGATTGACTCTTTAAAGGAAAAAAAGATGGGTTTGTCTAGCTCAAATCAACTAATTTTATAAGGCGAAATTCCCGAAAATTATACCATTACAAAGAGTAAAGCCACCATCATTACTATTATTGCAAACACCAAAATTATTTCACTAATTTTGGTTCTTTTTTCAATACTTGGTTTTAATCTTTCTTCAGATTCCCAGAACTTGTCAATTTCTTTTCTATTTTTTATAACCTGTTTGATTAATGGTTCAGCTTGAATTCCTAAAGCAAGTATCAAAAATATGATAGCTGAAGCTGCCATAATTGCATAAATTAAGAAATTGTTCCCTGTATCTTCTAAATTTATTATTCCTGGTATATCTAAAGTAGTAATTATAACCCAAAAAAACAAAATTACTAAAGTCATTCTTAATCTTTCATAGGTCAATCGTAATTCTTCGTTAATTATATCTGATACCATGTATCTCACTTATCTTTGATTATTTTTTCTAAGTCTTTAACAATGTTTTCTATCCATTCAAAACGATTTTGAGTGGGGGATTCGTAATAAATTCTAATTTTAGGTTCTGTTCCTGATTTTCTTATCAAGATCCAAGTACCATCGTCCATATCATAACGCAAACCATCAATAGTTAGCTCATTTTTACTTTCATTTTCAAGAGATTCTCTAAGTTTACTTTTGCAATCGTCGAAGATAGTTTCAACTTGTACTTGATTTACCATATATGCAGATCTCTTGGCGATATGGAGTGGAATGTCTTTCAACAATTCAGAAACAGTAGTTTGAGCGCTTGCAATCACTTTCAAAATTTTAGCTAAAGAATACAAACCATCAATCCAAAAACCCCATTTAGGAAAGATAGGTTTCCAGGGTTCCGCTGCGAAAACAACTTTTTCATCTGCCTCTATCAGTTCTTTCCCTTTTGTGTGAAGCTCTCCCAGGTTTGTTCTTATGACTTCTCCACCAATTTTTTCTACAGTTTTATCTATTGTAGTTGATGAGTCAATACTAACTATAATCTTTCCAGGACCTTCTTCTTCGATAGCATAGGTTGCTAGTAGCGCATTGACTCTTGATAGTTCAACAAAATTTCCAGTTTCATCAATTATGGCTAATCTATCTCCATCTCCATCAAAAGCTACTCCTAGAATTTTTTCTTTCTTACTCAATTCTATAAGTGTTGTAAGATTTTCTGGACTGGGTTCTGCAAGTCTTCCAGGAAAAGAACCATCAATATGTGAGTTAATCGTAGTTGGCAGAAACCCATAATGTGTAAATAATAGTGGTGCGAGATTTGCCATAGGACCATTAGCGCAATCAAGTATGATTCTCTTTCCTTGCCCATTCATTTGGATGTCTTGTGTTATTCTTTTGAAGTACTGATCATTTGCATCCAAGATTTCTAATTGTGGTTCAATTTTATCCCAATCTTCATGATGAATAAGTTCTGTATGCTCATCTCTTTCAAAAATTAAATCTTCTATCTGGTTCTGTTCTTGAAGTGTTAATTCCCTTCCTTGTCTAAGTACTTTAATTCCATTATCTGTGGGAGGATTGTGAGATGCAGTAATATAGATAGCTACTGAATGTTTAGTGTTTAAGGTTAAGTTTGCTATAACTGGAAATGTGCACAAACCTATTTTATGAACTTTAGTTCCAGATAATGAGAGTGACGCGGTAGCAAATTGACTTAAAGCTTCAGATGAAGTTCTTGCATCATGACCAACAAGAACTCCTTCAGAAGAATAGAGCTGAGCAACTGCTTGAGTAACTTGAATAACAAGTTTAGCAGTAACTTTGGTTCCAAAACGACCCCTTATTCCAGCAGTTCCAAACAGCTTAGACTTTTTTTTCATTACTTAATGGGTCTCTATTCTGATTATAAATTATTCTCTTTCTGAAAAAAAGATTACTTGGGGGATTAAAGAAATTTACAAAAAATCAGTCAACGATTTCTGTTCACTTGGCTTTTCCTTAAAGGTTATTCCATTTTGATTTAGGATAGTAACGTAAAGTTTCTTCATATCTTCAAAATGCTCATTGTAAACTTCCATTAGATTATAATTTCGCAAAATATATGCAGGATGATATGTTACGAATAGTTTTATTCCATGATCAGTGTCATAGGATTTTCCAACATATTTAGTTACTGCTGCTGAAGGGATGAAAAACCTCAAAGCTATTGATCCCACAGTTACAATTAACTTGGGTGAAAGTAATTTAAGCTGTTTAAACAACCATTTTTCTCCACAGAATTTCAGTTCAGAATTTGTAGGAGTTCTATTTTCTTTCTTCTCAGTAGTTGGACGACACTTAACAACATTTAGAATACTAACGTCTTTTCTCCTTTCTAGACCAATGTCTGAGAGCATATTATCTAGCAGTTTTCCTGATCTACCAACAAAAGGTTCCCCCTGTTTATCTTCATTATATCCCGGTGCTTCTCCTATGATACACAATCCATTCTTTGGACCATAGATACCAGGAACGACTTGAGTTCTGCTGTCCTTAAGATGACAAGATTCACATATGATGATTTTCTCAGTTAACTTCGCTAATTCATCATCTGACATTTTTTTTCTACAAAAATACAAAAAAAGAGGATTTATTAAGCTATTCCCTATAGAAACAATGGTCAAGTTGAAAGATACTATTTTAGAAGCCGATACATTAGTTACCTGTAATCCTTCAAACAAGATTGTCAAAAATGCTGCAGTTTTCATTTCCAACGGGATAATTCAAGGAGTAGGAACAAAAAAAGAAATAAACCAAAATTTCTCAGCTTCAAAAATAATTGATGGAACAAACAAGATTCTACTCCCTGGTTTGGTTAACACCCATAGTCATAGCGTTCAAACATTTCTAAGAGGTAAAGCTGATGATTATGCGTTACTAGATTGGTTAAAGGAAGTGGTTTTACCTGGAGAAGCTCGTTTCACATCTGAGGAAGTGTATTATTCTTCTCTTCTTGGTTTTGCAGAAATGGTAAGAACAGGAACAACTACCACAAATGATATGCTAACCACACATGATTCAATTGCTGGAATTCAAGCAGCGGAAGAGATTGGAATTAGAGCAAGAATTGGAAAAATGTTAATGGACTATAATGATGATTTTTCTGAGATTGTTCGTGAAGATACTGAAACTGTTATTGAAGGCGCTAGAAAGCAGATAAATGAATATCATCAAACACATAATGGTAGAATAAAATATTCATTAAATGCAAGGTTTCTTCTCTCTTGTTCTCCCGAACTGATGAAACTTATTGTTGAAACTAGAGACGAATATGAAGATTTAATGATTCATTCTCACGCTTCTGAATCACAAGCAGAATGCGATGCGGTTGTTAAAATGTATGGAGCCAGTTACTTCAGATCTCTAAAAAAACTAAACGCATTAGGTCCTGAAACAATACTCGCTCATGGAATTTGGTTAGATGATGAAGAATATGAAATCGTTAAACAGACAAACACTAGAATAACACATAATCCAAGCAGTAATTGCAAGTTAGCATCTGGGATATGTGACGTGTTAAGATATCATAGCATTGGTGTAATAGTAGGTATTGGCACTGATGGACCCCCATGCAATAATAATTTTGACATGTTCCATGACATGCGTCTAGCGGCATTTTTACAGAAAGTAAAGCATCTAGATGAGCTTGCTTTACCTGCAGAAAAGGTTCTAAAAATGGCTACAATAGAAGGAGCTCAAGCCCTAAATTGGGAAAATGAAATTGGTTCTATAGAGGTAGGTAAGAAAGCTGATTTAATTATGGTTGATTCTAATGATGTGAATTCTTTTCCATTCTATAACCCAGTTTCTCATTTGATTTACTCTGCTAGTGGGAAAGACGTTAGTATGACCATGATAGATGGAAAAATTGTTTATCAAGATGGCAGTTTCCCAACCATAGATATTGAAAAAATAAAAAAAGCAGCAGAAAAATATCAAAATAAAATGGAATGAGCAGGATGGTAAAGATAATTTCATCTTCACCAGGACGAGTATGTCTATTTGGTGAAGATGTAGATTACATGAATCTAGAAGTTATAACTGTTGCAATCAACCAAAGAATTAAGGTTATTGGAAAAACAAACAATAGTGGAAAAATTAGATTCAGTTTAGTCGACTTAAAGGAAGAATTGACTTTTAAGAATGAAAAACAACCATTAGATAAAAAAAGAGATTACATCCGCTCTGTTTTTAATTTATTTCAAGAATATCTTCCTGAAGATTTTGGAGCAGATATTGAAGTTACATCTAATATATTAATCGGAAAAGGAATATCCTCTTCCTCTGCGTTTTGTTCAGCCTTGGTTGGTTTCTTTAATGAAGCTGCAAATCTAAATTTACCAGAACGTGAATTGGCTTGGAACGCTTACTTGGCAGAGGTCATAAATTTAGGAGAACCAGGAGGGATGATGGACCAATATGCTAGTGTATTTGGGGAAATGCTTTATCTTGAATGCAGGAAACCATACAATCTAGAAAGACTTAGATCTAAACTAGAAGGGATTGTAATTGGAGATACTCTGACAAAGAAAGAAACTCTTCAAACAATTACAAGAAGGAAGGGAGAAATAAATCAGGGGATCAGAATTATGAAAGAAAGTGATAATTCATTTGATTTAAAATCTTCCTCATTTGATGATGTTCTTCAAGCTTACAAAGAATATAATGACATAGGTTTACAAAGACTTGTTGCAATTGTTGGTATTAGAGATGTAGTAAGAAGTGGATATCACAAAATGAAAAATCATGAATTAAAACCAGAAGAGTTCGCAAAATTGATTGGTCGTCATCATTACTTCCAACAGAATTATTTTGAAAATGTTACCCAAAAAATGCAAGACTTAATCCAAATTGCAAAAAATTCAGGATCATTGGGATGTAAACTCTTGGGTAGTGGTAACGGAGGATCATTTCTAGCTTATTCTCCAGGAAAAGAGAAGATTGTTGCAGAAGCCATTAAAAATGGAGGTGGCAATGCTTACGTTCTCAAACAGGATAAAGGGTTGGAAGTAATCACACATAATCTTTAACTATTTTTTCAGATAATATACAAAAAACTGAAAAATAAGGTAGGTAAACCACTAGGAAAAGAAGAAAGAGTTTGATTTGTATGGTAGAAGATTGCCTTATTTGCAAAATAATAGATGGGAAAATACCAAGCTATACGTTATATGAGGATGAGGAGATCAAAGTGTTTCTAGATATATATCCTATGTCCAAAGGTCATAGTTTGGTTGTACCAAAGAAGCATTTTGAAGATATATTCACTATTTCTGAAGTTGATATGATTTTCACAAAGAAGATTCCAGTAATTGCCAGTAGGTTAAAGAGAATAACAGGAGCTACAGGAATGAACATTATTCAAAATAATGGAAGGGATGCTGGGCAAATACTGAATCATATACACTTTCATTTAGTACCCCGCTTTCCAAATGATGGTTTAACTCTAATTCCATCTAAATCAGAATTAGATGAGGAAACTGCAAAAGAACTGGTTGAAATGTATAATAAGTAGAAGAAAACAAGCACTGACAAGCACAAACTTAATAAAAAATAAGAAAAGAAAACTTAAAAGGGGAAAAATAATG
>MEHH01000149.1 GCA_001940755.1 Candidatus Heimdallarchaeota archaeon AB_125 | reverse complement strand
GTCAGCTTTGGGTAATGTATCAGCTACACTTCTACAATCACTATGAGTTGGAATTATCATTCCTTTTAGATTATTTATATCAATTGATTTTTCTAAGCATATCAGTGCTTCTTTATTAATATCAATTGCGTGTACTATATTCTTCTTATACTTAGTAATATGTAATGGAAAAGATCCTACTCCCGTAAATAAATCGATTATTATTTCTCCTTCTTCGACAAGATCTGCAATTCTTTTATGTTCAGGTCCTAAACGGGGACTAAAATATGCTTCACATACATTTACAACAATTTTTACTCCATGTTCAATATGTATTGTCTCACATTTCTTCTCTCCAGATAAGTATTCTATTTCTCTTATTCTTAATTCACCAGATACAGCTGAAGCTTTTCTATAAACAGATTTTATAGACGGAAATAAGGATAGAGGAGCTTTACCAAATTCTTTTTTGAAAGAGAGAAGTTTATCTGGAATGTCAATAATAACAATATCCCCAACAACATCAAATGCTTTAGGAATATATTCGTGCAGATGTTTCGGAATAACATCTTCAACAGCTTCAAATAGATTTTTAGGTTGTTTTTCCTTTTCAGGAAAATCAAAACCATCTATTTTGTAGTTGAAATTTATGGGAATTGGTTCAAGTATTTCTTTGAGCTCTTCCTTAGTAGTAAGAACGGGAATTACAATAGTTTCTTCTTCTCTAATGAACTCTAATTCTAAATTTATGATCTTATGTTTCCGAAGAATATTAAGTATGAATTCAGCACTAGAATATGACACTTGAATTCCACATGATTTGATTTTCATTATCCATTTCCCTTAAAGAAAGCTTTTAAGACTTATTTCTATCTATTGAAGGTATACTTTGCTTGCAATATATTAGTTTAGTGTGATTTAGGTTGATTAAAGCAGTTCTTGTACTAAAGACCTCTGGTTCATGTAGATACTATAGAATCTATGATAAACAATGGTCAGCTGAAGAGAAGAATGTAGAGGTAATTAGTTATATTACTGCTGTGACATCAATCATTGGTGAGTTTGGAGAGACATCCCCCAAATTAATTGAATTTGGGAATAATGAGATTGTCTGTGAAGCTAAAGGTGAATATATTCTTACAATTGTAAAAGAAAAAGGAACTTTCGAATCTTTAGTTACAAGAGTTAAGAAGAATTTTCAAGATAATTTTCAACCTCTAGAAGTAATCAAAGAAAGTACTCCATGGATAGAGGATGAAGATTTTCTTGAGAAGGAAAGGGAAGGAATATATCACTTCATGCGAAATTTGAATTTAATAATAAATAAGAGAACAATCATCTCTCAAAGAAAAAAACCAGTAGTCATAGATGTAGAAGATGATTTAGAAAAACCTCTCCTCATACAAGATGTAGACATGTTAATAACATTAGAGTCTGGACAACCTGTTTTTCTTATGCTAACTTTATCTCTCCCTTACGATGCTACTCTAATAACAGCTTTCATGTCTGCTGTTCTTGACTTAGGAAAATCCATTGGGTTGGGAGAACTAAAATTACTTGAAAGTGAGAATCTAATTATTTATGTTCAGAAAATTGAGAAAGCATTTACAGTTGTAATCACTCAGAACAAAAACTACAGGTCAGTTTATAGGAGATTCGCAGAATTTGTAGCTGATTTATGTAATGATTGGCTTTACAAAGAAGGAATAGAAATAGATGAAGCTTTTCAGATTTTTGAAGAGAAAAAGCACTTTGAAGAAATAATCAAGATTTTAATAGATACAGATACTTGGGAGAAGCATCTTATCAAGGAATGGGAGAGAGATTATGCAGAGCATCAAAGAATAGAAAACTAAATCCAAAATGTGGTGAGCCTGGGGAGATTTGAACTCCCGACCCGCGGATTTTTCCATCAAAAAGAATTTGCTTATTGACCTAAGAGTCCGATGCTCTACCTAACTGAGCCACAGGCCCAACCCAATTGCGAAGATTACTCTTCATCTCTTTCGTCCAATGTTTTTTAATAAAACTTTCGTTCACTCTCTAAGTGTTTTCAAATTCCTTCTCTCTTCAATAAATGATTGGCTCTGGAATATATTTTTAAACAAGTTTGGGCTAATTTCTCATTATGTCAGAACAACGCGAGGTTCCTGAATATGCAAAACCCGCCTTATACGTAGGTGCTATGATTCTAAGTTTGGTAGCTGCTATCCTTGTTTTTGCAGACGATTTCGGATGGTGGTATGAAGATGGTTATACGTATTGGTATTATTATGGTATTGATACGGATTTTACTCCTGGTTTTCACAAATTTCTTTTAGTTCTTTTAGGAATAGCTTTTGTCTTCGTATTATTGATGGCCTTGCAACAACTTTACCCCATTCTTAAAGTATCTAAAAAAGTAGATAAGAACTTAGGGAGAAGTGGTTTATTTACCGCTATAGGTACAATTTTCTTAACTATACTCCTTACAATACTTTTCTTTGTTTGGACTGGTGAGGATAGTTGGGGTAGTTACTTGAGCACTGGTTTTTATGCGGGATTATTTGGTGGTCTGCTTTCGACACTTTTCTTCTGGCTTGCTGGGAGAATAGATAAGCAAACAAAATAGAAGTTTAGGTGAAACTATATAAAACCTAATTCTTTTTTTTTCTTAACTTAGAGTTCTATACCATAAGTTAGGAAGTGTTGAATTGAATACAATAGAATTTTTCATAAATAATAAACAAAATTTTCTAAATGAACTATTTGACCTAATCCGGATTCCTAGTATATCTCGACACAAGGATTCTGTCCAAACAGCTGCAAATTGGCTGGAAAATAAACTTAGACAAACAGCTGATTATGTGGAACAGATACCAACTACTGGAAACCCTGTTATTCTCGCTGAATGGGAACCGCAATACCTAGAAATTTCTGCCAGTAGCCATCCTACTCTTCTTTTCTATGGCCATTATGATGTTCAACCTCCTGAACCTCTTGATGAATGGATATCTCCTCCTTTTGAACCTGAAATTAGAGATGGACGTATTTTTGCTAGAGGTATTGGTGATAATAAAGGACAATTCTTTGCACACATTGTTGCAATAGAATGTTTACACAAACTTAACCAACTCGGTGTCAATATTAAGCTGATACTTGATGGTGAGGAAGAATTAGGCTCTCCTTACATAGATGAAGCCATTAGCAAAAAACAAGAGTTTTTCGAAGATGTAGATCTGGTTATTGTTTCAGATGGTCCAGCTGATCCTACTTGGAAACCGACATTAGAATTTGGTGCACGCGGGATTATAACAGCTCAATTCGAACTGCAAACTGCAAAAGGAGATGTACATTCTGGTAACTTCGGAGGGATACAACCCAACCCAGTTTGGGATCTTATATCAATCCTCAAAACAATGAAAGATGATCAGGGTAAATGTCTAATTGAAGGATTTTACGATGATGTTTTTACACCAACCCCTGCAGCACTAAAAGCAGCAGAGGACCTAAATCGTGATCCAGAAGTTTACAAAGAACAACTTGACATCACCTACTTTGGTGAAGAGAAGGATTTACCAATTACTCACCGATTGATGTTTAGACCAACTTTCAACATCCGAGGTATAAGTTCAGGTAGTGTTAGAGAAAACGCTAGAACAATTATCCCTAAAGAAGTAGTTGCTGAACTAGATATACGTCTTGTACCTAATCAAGTTCCAGAAAAAATAAAACAGCTAGTAACAGAACATTTAGACAGATTAAAATCTGAGTCAGAAAATTATGCTCAAATTCTTGAAAGATGTGAAGTTAATTTCGGGACTAGTTTCTACCCCATGTTCACTCCTCTTGAACTACCATGGACAGAAGTTTTAGCTAAGTCTATAACGGAAGGGTTTGAAGAAGAACCTCTCAAAATACCTCTTGCAGGAGGAAGTCTCCCATTGTACTCCCTTTACAAAGCAACAGGAAAACCAATATATATTATTCCATATGCTCAACCTGATGAAGATAATCATGCTCCAAACGAAAACATGATGGTAGAGTGGTTCGAAAAAGGTGTTAAAACCTCAATAGCTATTCTGAACAATCTTAAGGGGTAAAAGATATTAAGCTAAGATAAACCTTCAAACTATGATTAGTGAAAATAGTCAATCCCTTAGGATAGTTATCACTGGTGGATCAAGTGGAATAGGTGAAGCAGTCTCTCTAGAGATGGCTAAAGACAAACATAGTTTTTACTTAACTGGAAGGAATGAGCAACGATTAAAGGAAGTATGTGAGAAACTTACCTCTATGGGCTGTAAAGCATATTATGGTGTTGGAGATGTTAGTGACGAACAAGCTGTAAATAGCATGCTTGAAGATATTAAATCCAATCTCGGGGGAGTCGATGTTGTATTTGCTAATGCTGGGGTAGGTCATTTTGGCAATTTAGAAGATCTAACCATTGAACAATATGATGAGAGTTTCAACGTAAATGTTCGAGGAGTTTTTCTATGGTTAAACAAGACCTTACCAATGCTGAAATCTCAAAATAAAGGACATCTGATTGTTACTTCATCCAATCTTGGACTAAAAACAGGTGCAAGATGTTCATTGTATGCTGCTACCAAACATGCAGTTCAAGCAATGGTTTGGAGTCTACGAGATGAACTCAAAGGAACTGGTGTGAAAGCTGCTACAATAAATCCCGGATCTGTGGATACATCCTGGTTTGATGGAAAGGATGTAGATCGGTCAAAAATGTTAGCAGTAGAAGATATTGCCAAAGCAGTACGTTTCATAATTGACCAAGATGAGACTAGTGATATAGATCATATTCTGCTTTTGCCAGGGAAGGAGTAACCTTTCCTTCTCTATCTTAATTTTTTTAAGTGCTCTTTTTTTGTATCTCTTATGTTAGATGAGTACAAAGTGGTTCTTTTTAATCCAAATGATGTATCCAAACAATTACTTGATGCTTACTTAGTTTTCGATGAAGAAATAACACTAGAGTTAATCTCTGAACAAGGTCTAACCTCAAAGGAATCACGCAAGAAGAGTCTTAAGGTTCAAGACCCTACAAGAGATATCAGTCTTTGGCTTACTACCATAAATGTGAATGATAGTTTAGTCGTTGTTGGTTATTCAAGAATAACTGTTCTCAATAAAAACTCACCAGCTTATAAGCAAAATGGGCATATTGCAAGATGTTCAATTTTAGTACTTTCGGATTATGCTAACAAGGGGATAGGTTCAATTCTTCTTGAAAAAATTTATGAAAAGGCAATGGAATGTGCTCAAGTAAAAGATTTAATGTTTCATACTTTTAATGAATCTGGTTATTCTTTCTTAGAAAAGAAAGGAGCAAAACTTGTTCTAGAACAAAATAGATCTTATCTGAATTTATCTAAAATTGATTTGAACCTAATAAATAAATGGAATACCTTTGGAGATAAGTTAATGGAAGAAGAAAAAATAGACATGGTTGAAATTGAAGGCTCGATTCCAGAGGAGATAATTGAAGAATACGCTTCTCTCTATACTGAAATAATGAGCCAACAACCTTTAGGTTCTCTACAACTTCGTAATGTAACAACTCCAGATGTTCTTAGGTCAAGAGCTGAACACATGAAAAAAACTGATCAACATTGGCATACTTTTCTAACAATTGAACATAATGGACAAATAAGTGGAATGACTGAATTTCATTATAGTTTCAATCAACCTGATATGATTTTTCAATTACTAACAGGAGTTAAAGATGAATACAGAAAACGTGGAATAGGAAAATGGTTGAAAGCAAAAATGCTTCTTTATATGATAGAAAAATATCCGGAAGCTAAATTCATTGAAACCTCAATTACTGTAAATAATGAAGCTATGGTTTCCATAAATAGGAGAATGGGATTTTATGACAAAGAACCACTAAAATTCTATGAATTAAAAATTAGATAAGATAGGTTTCTCATCTAAACTGCATAAAGTTTCTTTAGTAGAACTTCTCTTGATAAAGATTGAAATGCTCTTTTTACTCCAATGCCCTCAATAGCTATTGTTTCATAAACAGGAATATTAGTTCCTAAATTTAGAGAATCTACTAATTCTTTTTTGGGCATGGCATCAGGTGCATCCCTTTTATTGAGTGCAATAACTAAAGGAATTTCTGTTCCTATTTTCTCTCCCAATTCATTTTTTAATTCCTCAGAAGATTCCACATTATCAGCTAACATTGCTCGTGAAGAATCTGCTACAAATAATAATCCATCCACTCCCTTTAACACTAGAGATCTTTGATGTCTGTGTCTTCTTTGACCAGCTACAGTATATATGTCCAAAATTACTGAAGATGTTGCCATAAATGGACTGAAATCAAAATAGATAGTTCTTCCAGAAGGATCTTCAATACTGTTTAATCCTCCTTTCTTTATTCCAGTTACATCTGTGTGAAGTTTCTTCAATAACGTAGTTTTGCCGGATAAGCTTGGTCCAACAAAGACTAGCTTAAAATGCATTTTTCCTGATGCGTCCTTTCTCATCTTTTCCTCATCAACTTTTCAATAATGTCTCCGTGTTTAAGGGCTTCTTAACTTTTTTCTCTTAATACAATTAGAACATAGTCGTTTTCAGGAGCCACTAAAATCTCTCCATTGCTTGTATCTAGGGTGAAGAAATTCAGTTCACCTTCGTTTAGTTCAGTAACTACTGCCTTTGCTCTACCTACAAGAGATGCAACTAAAGCTGACACGTTCTCTCTCATTTCCATGCTGAGATTCTGTGTACTAGAAATAGGCAACCCATCATTACTTGTGATAATTACTCCTCTTACTCCTGGATGTGACTCTAAGGATTTTAAAGTCTCTTCAAATTGTTTTTGCGATATCATTAGATATTCTCCTTTAATTCGGTACCAATTTATTAGTTTTCATTAAAGATATTAATTCTGTTATATACATAATATGAATCATTTTTAAAAACTTATGATAGTTTTCAGTGTGTTTTCTAGTTAGTTTATTGGTTTTTTGAACAGAGGAATCCCAAATAACCAAAATATACATTAAGGTTGA
>MEHH01000148.1 GCA_001940755.1 Candidatus Heimdallarchaeota archaeon AB_125 | reverse complement strand
AGTCACCCTTGTAATTCGATAACTCCAATAGATTCTGGAATTTTACTAGATTATCAAATGATTTGAGTTTGTTATCATAGAATCTATTATTAGAAAACTCAACAAGTTTTTCATTCATCCTGAATTGATGTGTGAGTAAATGAATGGAGCCAGGATTACTCTCTGCTAGACGTTCAAAAAGGGATATACCCATGTTTTCCTTCTGTGCTTTAGGACTTTGTACGACTGGAGGAAGCTGTTTATGATCACCGACCAGAATAAACCTATTCCCCTCAATTAGAGATGATAAAACAGTTGGTTCAGTCATCTGACTTGCTTCGTCTACTATAATAGTTTGAGTTCCCAACTTTTCAAATACAGGATTAGAGATGGTAGTTGTTGTTGCTACTATTATTGGATATTCTGCTAAAATATCTCCAATGGACTTCTCAGAATCCTGTTTCTTATAAGCATTAATTGTATAATCTCTAATTTCTTTTTGGATTGAATGAGAAGATCCAAGTCTAACAAAATTTTGGAAACCATTTTCTAGTAAGTATTTACAAACATTATCTACAGCCCTATTAGTGAATGCTGTTATCAGTATTTTTTCTCCTTGTTTTGCTAATTCAATTGCAGCTTTTGCAATAACATATGTTTTTCCAGTTCCTGCAGGACCTTGAATAAGTGAATAGTTTTTAGTCCCAAGAATTTTTTCAACTGCTTCATTTTGAATAGTATTACTTGGAATGAATTTTCCTTTTACAGGTTTAGATTCCGTTTCAATTTCTTGAATGACTAATTCCCGGAAAGCATTTCTTTTGAAAAGGAGATTAAACAGACCTCTTTGTTGTCTTCTATAACCTACATCAATTGAGTACATATCAATATTTGAAACTTCTTCTTGGATTGATCTTGTTTCGATTTCGATTGAAGTATTTGAAATACTTGAAACTACACCAGTACTCACAAAACCTTGCTTGATGGTACCTTTGCTCAAAACCACTATATCTCCCTCTCGAAGCTCACTATTGTTTTCACAAGAGTAAAGAAGTCTAGTTGAAGTTCCATCTTGAATCTCATTTTCTAAAATTAAATTAGAAATTGCCTTTCCTTTTGCAATTCGCTGGTCTGCTGATAATTTCCACAAATCAGATAGATTTCTAGCTGAATAACTCTTATCAAATCTAATCAATTTAGAAAATTTGTTGAAATATTCTATGTGAGTGTCAGGAAGTGCGTTTTTTGTGCATAATTGCTCATGGGGACAAGTAGAACATCTCCGTTCTTGATTTAATCCAGCACAAACCAAAGCACAATAGTGTTTTACAAAGCAGTTTCTGCACCTGTTTTGCTGTTTTTCAGGGAGAATAGGAGGAACATAACCTATATGGGAGATTCGATAAGCAATATTACGATGAATCATACCATATCGCAAAAGCCCCCAATTTGGATTAGCTTCTTTCTGGACAAGCTTATTTGTTCCAACATAAAGAACATTCCCTTTATCAGGTGGTGAATCATCAATTTCAGATTGAAGACCATATCTATAGAGGGTTACTTGTAAAAGGTCTGAAAAACGAATATCCTTTTCTTCAGAAACTTTCCCAGTTTTTAATTCGTAGATATTGTCATCACTATAAAGATCAATTCTACCTCTAATTCCAAAGAAGGGAGAGAGGAATAAGATTTCTGGTAAAGAATTTGGTGGGAGACTTTCAACAAAAGAATCTAGACTTTCTGCCATTTTTCTGACATCTTGAAAAACTGTTTCCTTTTTGTATCCATAATACTCATACTGAAGAGAGAAGGAATCAAGCACCTTTGATAGTTCCTCAGAGGGTTTGGAATTATTAGATACAGCTAGGCTTAGAGCATCATGAACAATTGAACCTCTAATGGCTATGTAAGGAGAAGGAGTGTCACCTACAATCTCATTAATATAATAACTTCTAGGGCAAAATGAAACACTGTTAGTAGCAGTTGCATTCAGCAAAATATCTGAATCTACAACAATGATGGATTTAGAACCTGCTGAATAATAGGAAGATTCTTCATCCTTAATTTTATCCACATTAAAAATCTTCAAAGGAGTATATGGTGGGAGGTAATCTCCAATCTCGTGCCAAGGAGTCCATAAATTGAGTATGAACTGTTCCTTATCTGCATCTATAAGTACAGTAGTTAGAGGATTATCTCCTTCTTTTTGAGAAAGTGTCTTCAAAAATACACAGTCTAGATTAAGCATGGTTAATTCTAAATCCAGAAAATAATAAATAAACATGTGGGTAAAAAAAGGAAAAAATCATAATTTTGTTGAATCTAAATTTTAAAAGGACTCCTTTAACATTGTTTAGTTTGAAGAACAAAAAGTTAAAACGTGATATAAATGGCAGATGATGTTTTTATCTTAGATAGTAGCGGAATTCCTTATTACAGTAGATGTTTTGGGGGAGAGACATGTAAAATGAGACCAGATCACACTTTACAAACAGGGTTTTTAGCTGCCCTATATGCATTTTCAAAAGAATCATATGGTCAACAAGAAATACAATCAGTTATCTTTTCTGATTTAAAATTACATTTCAAAGTTGATAATGAAAGAAATGTTATTGTGGTTTTTACAACACCATTAAATGAATCAGACGAAGAAGTGAAAAACCAACTAGATATGACTTATGGTGCATTTCTTGAGCTGTATGAGAATCAGATAGGAAGAGGATATTCAGAACCAGAAGTTTTTGACGGATTTGATGAAGTCTTATATAATCTGGATGTTGTCAAAACGAAACCTATTGGCATGATAAACTTAAGGGAAAAAGTACGAGGATGGAAAAAACTGTTTAAAAAATATAAACATTAATAGAAAAAAAATTAGAAGAACCTTTGATTTACTCGTAATCAATACATTCACTTGGACACTCATCGATGCAAAGTCCACAATCTGTACATTCTTCTTTTCGTGCGACAACTGCTACGTCTGCTAGATCATAGACGTTTTCTGGGCAAATGTCCACACAAGCTCCGCAAGCTATACAACAATCAGCATCTACTTTTGTTGGCATTTTTTATTTCACCTAGGTGTTTGAAAATCCTTTTTTGCTTTCCTTTTTAAACTCTTCTCTCCCTACCCAGAAGTCTATTCATCATTATCCAATAGTGCATCCTGTTTTCTATATCTATACCTAGTATACCTTTGATTGTATTTGGTAAGTTAGTTAGAATTGTAATCCAAAGAAATACAGGAATTAAAATGATATAAAGGGATGAAGCAGAATTTTCGTCTAGTATTGCAACAATAAGTGTGATAACATCAGCTACACAACTATAGAATTAATTATGATTGCTGCCACAAATGGAATTTCCCATAATATCTTACTTCTAAAAAAATAGAGAAAAAAGAAGAGATAGAAAATAATCTATTTCATTTTATTTGTGTTGATCTTCCTCTAGCAAAATCAGCAATAACAATATAGGAAAAGATTTTTGCAAATTCTGTTGAACTGCTTAGTATCCCTACTACTTGGTTTGTTGCTTCGTCTACAGCACCTATAAGAATTTCCTCATTTTCTCTTTCTACACCAATAAACTTTGGTAGTTCTACTCCTGTACCCACATCCCTGAATTTTCTAACTTCAACGTTTGCTTCTGCAGAATAGGCATCGTTTATCCAATCTCGATTTATCTGTTCATCAAGTTGAGTCACTATAGTTACTCTTACTGTAGAAGGTAATGTTTTTACTGCATCAAGCGGTATGTAATTAGGATTGGGTGACATTATCGTTATACTTCTTTTTGCATCCCTAATTATACGATCCATATGATCTTTTGTAGCTTCTAATCCAGTAATTGATGTTGTTTCTACGTTTGGCACAGGACTTTCTCTGGTTGTAGCTTCTAATGTTCTGAAATCATTTTTTAGTTTCATTGTAACAGTTAAAAGATGATTTGCTGTATCAGAAAACTTTCCTTCTGTCTCAGCCAAAAATCTTGCAGCTGCATCTACTTCACTAGTTAGATTTCCAGCTAGTTGATTTTTACTATCAACTATCTGAGCCTTTGAAGTTGTGAGTATATCAGTTGCTATGCTACGTGTAGATTCTAAGGATTTGTCAAGATGATTTGATAGTTCTGAAGAAATTGTAGAAATTGATGAATTAATCAAATTAACTGCTTCTTGATATTTGGAATTTATTTCTGCTTCACTTTCTTGAGAAATTGTTTGCATTTGATTAGCTAAATCTGACCATTTTTCCTTCAAATTATCTGCTTCTGTTTCTAATGTTTGATTGAAATTATTATTCAACCGCGCGATAAGGTCTTTGTATGATTGTATATGGCTATTTAAATTCTCATTAATACCTGAAGCTATATCATTAAACTGAGTTGAAAAACTCTCCTCAAAATTAACTAATCTTGCTCTTGCAGTTTCTTGGATTTCTTGGATCTTACTATTATAGCTTTGTAGTGTTTCATTGTATTGCACATCAAGTTTTTGAGCAAACATATCCTTTTCGCTTGAGAGATTGTTACGATGTGTTTGTTCACTATTTTGAAGATCAGCATATTTGAGATTCATATCTTCCTTTATCTGTGACATAGTGTTAGACATAGTAACATTCTTCTGTTGAATAAGCTCGTCGGATAATGTTTGTTTAATTTCAGAAACCTTCTCGTTCAAAGATGTAACAGCTTCTTGAACTTGAAGTGATAGTTCTTCCACTTTTCCATTTAGAAGCATTTCAAGTGAAGTGTCTAACTCATTTAAAGACCCAGAAACTGTTTCAGAAACTCGATCTATTGTTTCTCCTGTTGTTCGTACAGTTTCAGTTGAGAAGTTGATATTCTTGTCTGCTTGACTTTTAGTAAAAGCTCTTACATCTATTTTGGTTAAATCAATTTTTTCTTCCAAAAGCTGAGGTATCTCTTCAATATGAGATGAATAGTTTTCCCCTAGTAACTCTAGTTTAGGTTTGAGTGTCTGTGATACTTCTTCAATTGCTGATAACTTTTCAGTTATGTTTTGATCAACTTGACTACTCAAAGTAGATGCAGTTTCATTATTCTTCTGGGATAAGCTTGTTAATGTTGAATCTATAGATGTTTTTGCATTTGAAATACTATCTGTATTATTTTGCAAGGATTCCTGAAGGAAATTCGTTAAGCTTTGTTTTTGTTCTCTTTGAAGGTTAGACATTTTACTTTTAATATCAGTGGTCTTTGATGTCAGATATTCCTTCTTCTGATTAACTGCAGTCTCCAATTCAGAGGAAGAACTAACTAATTTTTGATCTAGTTCAGTTTCCTTTCTAGAAACTGATTCATCTAACTGTGTTACTAGATTGGTTCTTAGCTCATTGAATTCGGTTTTCTTGCTTTCCATGAAAGCAGATGTATTTGCAAGATTATCTTTCACATTTGTACTTATTTGATCGCTGCCTTCAGCAAGATATTCCAAAGGTATTCTAACAAAGAATTTCTCCAAATAACCTTCAGATACACCTACTGCTCCTTTTCTCTGCAAACCATCCAGAGCGACTTTCACTTTCGAAAACTGAAGATTTCCGAATTGTGCAATTTCAAAGGTTGTTAGTTGTCCCGAACCTAATAATAGAGAATAGACTTGTTTTTCTTCTTGTGTTAATTCTAATCTTTCAATAAAAGACATTTTGTAAACCTCTTGTTTTCAAAGCTTAATCTCTCGAAATAAACTAATAAGGTTTCTTAAAAGGCACATGTCACTGGCATCATTGAGAATCTTTTTTAACAAGCGACATACTATTTGCAACTGTGGTAAACTAATGGTTGATTATGAAATAGTTTCCTGGGATCAAAGTTATCAGATGACTTTCTATTTATTTGAAAAAATGGCAGAAGATAATTACTACCCAGATATCATAGTTGGTATCGCAAGAGGAGGATGGATTCCAGCAAGATTATTGGCAGATTTTTATGGAAATAGAAGAACTGCTAACATAAAGATTGAATTCTATAATAATACTTCAAGAGCTACAGATAATCCAATTATTACCCAAGAAATCTCTGAGAAGGTTGAAGATAAAGTAGTCTTAATTGTTGATGATGTTGCAGATTCAGGAAAAAGTCTGATGGCAGCAATTGAACACATCAAAGAGATGGGAGCTAAAGAGATTAGAACAGCTACTCTTTATTACAAAAAACATAGCATTATCAAACCAGAATATTATATAAATGAAACAAAAGCTTGGATAGTTTATCCTTGGGAATATGGGGAGTTCGCAGCTTTTCAATATGATGAGTTGAAAGGGAAGATGTCTATTAAAGAAATTAGAAGAAGATTAAAAGATATTGGAATCCCTCCACCATTAGTAGATGCATATTTTTCGTTAATTAAAGATAAATTAAGTAAAGAGGGGACAATAAATGAATGAAGAAAACAATGATGATGTGGAAATACCCACCGACGTTATAGATAGAGTAAATGTTGGTGTTGTTGCAGTTTCCTTAAGCCTATATGAAGAAGGAATGAGCTTAGTAGAACTGATCGAAGTTACAGGAATAAGAGAGAGTGATGTAATGAAAAGCCTGGAATTCTTAATTGATCACAGAATGGTTAGACAAAAAATGAATACAGATTTTTATTATGTTTCTAATTTCAAGAAAATGCTTCAGTTTCTATTGTCTTCAGGTCTAATGTTCCCAATTGGTGATCAAATATCTAAAACTAAGGATTAATATGTAAATTCCCTTACTTTCCAAGAAATGTTTCAAGTGAGGTTTGAGAGCCTTTTTTGTCTTTTTCTTCTTTTTTATCAGTTGACTTTTTCTCTTCCTTCTTATCAGTTTTAGAATCTTTTACGGGCTTATCTTTTGTGCTCTCTGGTTCTTTTTTGCTTATCTCTTCTTTCTGACTAACCTTTTTTGGTACATCTTTGACTACAGTTTTAGTTTCTTTCACATCTATTTTCTTTTTTGTTTTTTGAGTTGTCTTCTTTGATGGTTTTTTTGGTTTTTGTGTATAAAAAATTAGACTCTGATTCATTGTTTTAGCT